>CAIZKT010001050.1:0-9056 GCA_903933565.1 uncultured Victivallales bacterium
CCGTCTCGCCGTCTCGCCGTTTCCTGAACCCCAGGACCTGAGGTGTCACCACCTACGGAACTGACCTGCGCCCGGCGTCGTGGTGGTGCGTCGTGGCCGGTTCTGGGAAGCGGTCGAAGCTGAGCCGGTCCCCCCTCAGCGCCGACGCATGGGCCCGCCAAAAGGCGTCGTCTGGCGTACCCTGACGGCCTTGGGCTCCTCCAGGTGCAGCGCGTACCACTGTTCGCCCAGGCCGGCATTCGAAAAGTGCCGCACCCGTCCGTTGGCCAGGTGCTCCCAGTTCTGCTTGATGGTCACGTTCTCGGTCTTGTTCTTGCCCTCTTCGAGTACCACCAGGGCTTCGTCGGCACGCTCCTGCGCTACCAGAACCCAAGAGTAAAGGCCATAGAGCAGCACGCCCTTCTCGTCCTTGAAGCGTTTGACGCCCCGGCGGAAGGCCTTCTCCAGTTCGTCGAAGCGTTCCTCCCGGTACATCAGCGCCATCTTGATCGCCAGGGTCAGCGGATCGGGCGTAGGCACCAGGCTCTTGTCCAGGCAGCGGCCGGCGCTCGCGAAGTCCTTGATCTGGTAGTAGAGCTGGCCTTTGAGCGTATTGGCCTGGCGCTCCGCCAGCAGGTTCCACTTCTTCAGCGGCGCCACCCGATCCAGGATGGTCACGGCGTCACGGATGGCGCTACCCTGATCCTTCTCCAGCAGCTTCTGCACGGCCTTACCGCCGCCCATATTGCGGTTCTGCATCACGGCAATGCGTCGACGCAACTGGCCTTGGGTCAACTCGATGTGCGCTTGCACATCCTTGAAGATCGCCTCCAGCTTGCGGCGGATCACCAGGTTGACCCCCACCGACACCCCGAAGAAACCCAGAAACCAGGCCACGATCTGCGCCCACAGATGGCCGGACCAGGCAAGCCCCATCCCCCAGAACAGCAGCATCCCCGTCAGGCATCCCAGCAAAATCGTCAACACGTCACGGCCTCCTGTATAGGTCTGACTCACTCACTTGCCTGCGAACAAAAACCGCGGAGGTCCCCTCATACCCGCCCTTGGACGGGCTCGAGGGTCAACTCTCCGCGGACCGTGTCAGCGCGGCGACATTGGACATAGATAACATCGCCGGTCTTATAGCTTTTGCCACCGTGACTGCCACACAGGCGCCCGCTGCGCCGGTCCACCCGGTACGGCCCGCCGGCCAGCCGCGAGAGCGCGACGATCCCATACATCCCGACCTCGGCCAGGTATACCGAAAGCCCATCGTTCGAACAGCGCGACACGATCCCCTCGTAGGCCTCCCCGGGGCTCTGCGCCTGACGGTCACGCAGGTAGCGCAGCTTGAGCCGATCCACCGCGGCATAATAGGCCGAGTCCACCCGCGCCTCCGCCGTCGTACAGACACTCCCCATCCCCTCGCACTCCGCCGCGGAGCGCGTCGCCCGCCCCAGGTCATGCGCCCACAACTGCTGATGCACCAGCAGATCGGGGTAGCGCCGGATGGGACTGGTGAAGTGGCAATACACCGCTTTACCCAGGCCGTAATGCCCCTGACACGCCGCCGCGTAGCCCGCCCGCGGCAGGGCCCGTAAGAACTGCGCCAGGACCGTGTCCCGTAACGCCGCGTGCTCTACCGCCGCGATGAACTGGTTCACCGCCTCACGGTCACGCAACGCCGGGATGCGTACACCGAGCGTCTGTCGCGCCCAATCCGCGAAGGCCAGCAAGTCCGCCGACTGCGGCTCGGCGTGGTTGCGGAACAGCCCGGGCAGTTCCAGCGCCAGCAGCTCTTCGGCCACCGCAGTATTCGCCGCCAGCATGAACTCTTCCACCAGTTCGTGCGCCGGGCCGGCGTCCACCCGTTGCAGCGTGTGGATGCGTGGCGGCGTCTCCCCGCACAACACCCGAATCTCCGGCACCGCGATCCGCAGAAAGGCCTCACGCTCGGCCCGCCGCGCCCGCAGTCGTGCCGCCACCTCACCCAGCTGGCAGACCGTGCGCCCCACCGCCGCAGGGATCGTGGCGCCCCCCGGCGCCTGGCCCTGCGCCAAGATCTCCCCCACTTCTTCGAACGTCAGCCGCTGCCGGACCCGCAGGCGCGTCCGTGTCCGCCGTTGGCTGAGCACCTCACCCGTGCTCTCGACGATCTCCAGATACATCGAATGTGCCAGCCGCTCTTCGCCCGCAATCAGGCTGCACTGCCACGAAGACAGCGCCCGCGGCAGCATGGGCAACGTCCGCCCCGGCAGGTAGGCCGTGAAACCGCGCTGCCGGGCACCCTCGTCCAGCGCCGAACCCGGTTGCACAAACGCCGCCACATCGGCAATATGCACCCCGATGCGGAGTGTCCCCGGCCGCTCCCCCGGCTCCAGCGAGATGCCGTCGTCGAAGTCCTTCGCGTCCACCGGGTCGATGGTCACCACCTCCAACGCCGTCGCATCCTCGCGTGGGATTGGCTCCGCCACCTGCTGCTCGGCCGCCCGCTGCTCCGCCTCGGAGTAGGCTTCAGGCAGGCCAAACTCAACCGCTACCGCATTGAGGTCCGCCGTGATCGGGTCGGCCGCGGCCAAGCGGCGCAGGACGACGGCCTGCAAGAGATCGCGGGAACCGTCTTGCGGCAGCAGGCACACCTCAACCCAGTCGCCGGGATCCAGGTCGTCAAGACTCACCGCGTGCCCACGCTCCGCGAGCATGATGAACGGCGGCAGTTCCCGCCGCAACGGTCGCACCGCCGGCCCCGCCGGCAGCTCCACCAGCGAGGCCACCAGCACCCGGTGTACCCGCTCCGTGATGCGCTCAATCTGCCCCACCGGCCCGCGCTCGTCCTCGGTGTCGCACAACGAGACCAGCACCCGGTCCCCGGAAATGGCGCCGTTGAGGAACTGTGGCGGGATGAAGATGTCCTGCCCCCCCTCCCGCGGGGTCACAAACCCGAAGCCGCGGAAGGTGACCTGAACCGACCCAGCCAGCAGATTTCGGCTCCGCGCCGGCAGGTAGCGACCCCCACGCTGCCGCAGCAATACGCCCTCGGCGCAGAGGTCCCGAAAGACCTCCTTGAAACGCTGCGCCTGCTCCCCGCGTCCGCAACCGGTCTCCCGGCGCAGTTCGCTGCGGCGCAGGCCCACTCCCTTGCGGTCGGCCAGGGTCTGCAAGATCTGTCGCCTGATTTCCTTGCTGTCATCCGACATGCGCGGGCTGTCCTTCAAAGGCCCTGGCGTCCCAGCCACCGCCAAGGCGGTTCGGGGACTCAGGCTGTAGACGGTTAGGTTCTGCCCCACGGCAGGTTGCGTTTCCGGATCCAGCTCTCAGTAGCGTAATCTAGTAGCCCACAGCCAATACCGCTACAGCCTTCGGGTATCGTGTGGCCATCGCCACTGGACCGGCTGCGACCAGGGCGTTAGGTTACGCCAGCGGGCGGTTCCCGAGACCGGCAGGGCGAATCAGGTTGTGGCGCTGCAACCGGGCGCCGGGTCCGGTGCCTGTCGCGGGCGGGGCAAACCCAGAGAGGGTTCCTGTGGATGTTGCGCTGGATCATCCTGGCCATCTTCGCGGGAACGTACCTGTTCCTCTGTGCCAGCAAGCACTACCGCGCCCGCGGACTGTGGGTCGGGGTGCTGCTGATGGTGGTGGTCGGCGGCCTGTTTTCGAACGAAGACCCCGGGGGCGCGCTGACCCCTGGGGCCATCCTGACTCAGGCGATCAGTTGGAATGTGCTTGGGGTGCTTGCCGGCGCCATGCTGATAGCCGACTTGTTCCTGGACTCCGGCGTCCCGGTACTACTGGCCAACCTCCTGGCGGAACAGTGTCGCTCCACACATTGGGCGCTTCTCGGTGTCTGTGCCCTTGCCGGACTGGTCTCGGCGTTCGTGGACAATGTCACCACCGTGCTGTTGATTGCCCCGGTGGCCCTGGCCATCGTCAAGCGCACCGGGGTCCAGCCGGTGCCGGTGTTGGTGGGCCTCGCTGTCTGCGCCAATCTACAGGGCGCGGCCACCCTGATCGGCGATCCGCCGAGCATGCTGCTGGCAGGCTATCTCCACCTCGACTTCAACGACTTCTTCGTCTATCAGGGTCGCCCTTCGATCTTCTTCGCCATCCAGGTGGGGGCCCTCTGCGGGTTGGCCGTGCTGTATGGGTTCTTCCGTGCCTTCCGTTCGCCCATGGCGCCCATCGAAACCCCCCAGCCCAAGACCTGGGCGCCGGTCGGGTTCATCCTGGTGATGATCGCGTTTCTGGCCTCTTCTCCGACCTTCGATCCCGGCTTTTCCTGGCTGGCGGGAACGGGAAATGTGATCCTCGGGGGGCTGGCACTGGTCTGGTACGCCTGGCGTTTTCCCGGCGATCTGAAGCCGTTGCTGCGGCGCTACAACCTTGGGACCATCTTCTTCCTGGCAGGCATCTTCGTCTTGGCCTACGCGATGGACCGTTTCGGCTGGGTGCAGGTGATTGCCGACGGGATTGCCGGGGCAGTGGGCAACAACCGCTTCATGGCCTACACGCTGATCGTCTGGGTTTCCGTACTGGTGTCGGCCTTCGTGGACAACATCGCCTACGTGGCGCTGATGCTACCGGTGACGCGGATGCTGGAGGCCAGCGTCGGCGGCTCCGCGTTCCTCTACGCCGCGGGACTCCTGATCGGCGCCTGCCTGGGCGGCAACATCACGCCCTTCGGCGCCTCCTGCAACGTGGTGATCTGCGGCATCCTGCAGCGCGAGGGTCACCCGGTTTCCTTCTGGCAGTTTGTGCGTATCGGCCTACCCTTCACCCTCGCCGCGACCCTGGCGGGCTACCTCTTCATGTGGTGGATCTGGGGGTGACTGGGCTCTGCCGAACGCCGACCGCAGACGGACATAAGGGTATTGCCGAGGGAGAAGAACCATGAGATCGCGTTCCCTAGCGTTCGCCACTTTCGCCGCCTGGTCCCTGGCCGCGCTGGCCGACCCGGCGGCGGCTCAGGTGTCCGTGCGCCTCGAGCAGGGGCGCTTGGCCTGGCGCGTCGGCGACACCGAACTGGGGGGCGCCAGCGACTGGCTGCAAGTGCGTGACCTCGCCGCCGGAGAGGCGTTCCTGAGCGTGCCGCTGACCGTGACCGACGGCGCCTTCCGCGGCAGCGTGTCCGAGCTGCTTTTCGAGGGGGCCTGGAAGCCGGTGCAGGACGCCTGGGAGCTGACCTGTACGGTGTCGGCTCAACCGGCGCGAGACCGGGCCCTGGTGGTGCGCGTGGCGCTGCCCCTGTCGGCCACCGGCTGGACCTGGTGGGACGACATGACGCGCCAGCGTCTCATGGCCCCGGGGCAACGTTACACCTACGTCCTGAACTGGGGTGGCCTGCGCGAGGTCTCCACCTATCCGTACTGCGCGGTCAGCGGCCCCGCGGTCGGCGTCTCGCTTGCCGTGCCCTTGCACGAACCGCGCGTCTGGCGTCTGGCCTGCGACACGACGCGGCAAACGCTCGAGGCGGAGTTTGACCTGGGGCTCTCCCCGCAGGCCAGCAAACTGCCGGGCCGGGCCGAGCTGCGGCTGCTGGTCTACGCCCACGACCCGGCCTGGGGCTTCCGTTCCGCCATCGAGCGCTACTATGGGCTCTTCCCGCAGTACGCCGAACGGCGTCTGGGCGCCGCCGGCATCTGGTTGCTCAATCTGAACCCCAGCAGCATGGCCTGCCCGTGGGACTGGGGCTTCAAGTTCGACGAAGGGGCGCAGAACCGGGCGGGTTACGACCGCGCTCACGACATCCTGCCCTTCGTCTACACCGAGTGTTGGGGCATCTACGAAGGCTTCGGGAACCAGCCGCCTCCCGACGGCAAAGACCGCTACGGCCGCAACGTCTACCAGCTCACGCCGCAGGAGATGAAGCAGTTTGTTCTCGCTAAGCTGCAGGCGCCGCCGGAGCAGAAGTTCTGGGGGCCAGTCACGCGGCGCGAGGCGGCGCAGGCCGAGATCAACTCTGCCATCGAGGACGCGCAGGGCCGCTGGATCTGGAGCCACTACACCCAGACCTGGTCGAAGGGTAATTTCCTGAGCAATCTGTGCCTGAATCCCGATCCCGACATCCCCGCGCCCAGCCGGGCCTCGGTGACCTGGGAGGGCGAGATCAATCCCGCTCTGGAAGCGGCCCGGCACAGCGGTGGCGAACTCGGGGGCGTCTATCTCGATAGCGTCTGCGGCTACGTCGGCTTCTTCGATGAGAACTTCCGCCGCGACCACTGGCGCTACGCGGACATCCCGCTGGTGACCAGCTACAAGGCGAAACAGCCGGTCCAGCTCCACGCCTTTTCGTGCTACGAGATCGGCGACCAGATCGCGCAGCGCATGCGCCAGGAAGGCAAGTTCGTCATCGCTAACACCGGTCGCCCGGAGATGGCCTACTTCTGTCCGCTGCTGGACATGATTGGCACCGGCGAGCACGGCATGGGCTTGCAGGCCGATGAGCACTATGCCTACATGCGCGCCTACGGCTACCGCAAACCCATGAGCCCCATGGCCTACGAACTGGTCAATCCGGCCAAGCCCTGGGCCGAGAAAGAGCGCGCCATGCAGCGCCTGCTGTTCTACGCCGTCCACCCGGGAACGGGCCCCTTCGAGGACCCCTTGCGCTACGAGCCGTCACGGCCCTTGTACCGCTTCTACGAACCGCTCATCATCTGGCTCGACCTGGCCGGCTGGCAGCCGGTCACGCGGGCAACCACGAACACCCCCGGCGTACTCGTCGAACGCTATGGTCCCGGCGCCAAGGACCTCGCTGAGGTGACCTTCATCGCCCTGCGTAACCCCGGACCGCAGCCGGTCCGAGCGACGGTCAAGATCGCGGCCGAGGCCGCCCCTGCATCCTTGCGGACGGGACTTCCGGCGCGCGACGAGGCGGTCGCCTGGCTGCTGCTGGCCGAGCGGCCGGCGCCGACCCGCCGGGACCCGGACGGCTGGACAGTCACCGATGTCTCCATCCCGGCGGACGGGACCGAAGTCGTGGCCGTCGCCCGTCGGCAGGATTTGGCCCGGCTCTGGCTGAACGAAGCGGAACAGTGGCTGGAACGCCTGGCCAAGGAGGCGCGCTGGCTGAGTTCCGCCAAGGCCGCGGTGACCGTTGCCAACGGCGACTTCGAGGCCGGCCAATCCGGCTGGGGCCTGGCCTCACCCCCAAGCAACCAGGCCGACTCAGAGGTGACGATCGAGGAAGACAAGCCCATCTCGGGCAAGCGCAGCGCTAAGGTCCAGAGTCATAGCGAGACCTCCCGGCACGGCCTGAACCAGAACCCCGCCATCACCAGCGGCGAGGCGTACACCCTACGGTTCGCGTACTCCTGGACCCGCCCCGAGGGGGCCAGGGGCACGGTGGTGCCGCGCTTCGGCGTGAAGGGCCCCGACGGCAACTGGGCCGGCGACAAGTACATCCACTTCAACGATGTCCGGCCCACGGGGGGCGCCGTAGCCGCCTACACGGGCCAGTTCACCCTGCCGCCAGGTTGCACGGCAGGCTTCTTCCAGTTCATGTTCAATGGTCACTGGGGGACCTTCGTCCTCGACGACGTGGAGATCACCTCAGCGAGGGCCGCAGAAGACGCGCGGCGCAGCCTGGAGATTCCCGCCGAGGCGCAACGGGCGGCGGAGACCTTGCGCCTCGCTCTGGCGCAGACGGAGGTCGCGGGCCTGCTCGCGCTGGCGGGCCGACAGGAGCCCGTCTATCGTCGGCTCCTGGAGCTGGCGCAGGGTCTGCCGGAAGGTCATTCGCGCCGGTGCCTGCTGCTGCCGGTTCGCAACCTCGCGGTCAGTCTCGGGCAGGCGACGATGGTTCTCACCGGGGTTACGCTTCAGACGCCGACAAGCCCGCCCTTTGGCGACGGACCGTTGGGCGGCGCGGCCGCTCTGGCCTGCACGCTGAGTGCCGGCCCCGCCGGGCTGGACGAGGTCACGCTGGCGCTTGACGGCGCGCCGGTCGCCGGTCCGGCGCCGCGCCTCAAGCCGGGAGAGCGACACTCCGTGGTGCTGAACGCGGCCATGCCAGCGGCGGCGCCCTGGGGTTGGGAAGACGTGCTCGTCTCGGCACGCTTCAAGCAGAACGGCGAGAGCGTCTGGCTGCCGCGCCGGACCACCCTGAGGTTGCACCCACCCCTGGAGGTGACCCCCGTCGGCGCGCTCGGAGGCTGCCGCCAGACCCTTGCCCTTTCTCTCAACTCCTGGCTCCCAGGAAACCCGAGCGTCGAACTCACCAGCGTCGGGACGGTCGGCGACCTGCAGGTGCGTTTCGAGCCCGTGCGCCTGGCCCTGCAGCCGGGGATACCGCAGGTCGCGGCGCTGCCGCTGCCCCAGTCCCTGGCGGCGCGTCTGGACGAGGTCGCCGCCCGCGGCCAGGAATGCCAGATCGCCTGGACCGCGACGCCCGAGAACGGCGCCGCTCTGCAGGGCGTCGCGCCGGTAGTGCTGCTTCGCGGCATGCGCTGTCCGCAACTCGCTCAGGCGCCCCAGCTCGATGGCCGCGTCACCGACGCGGAATGGGCCGGCGCGGCGCTGGTGCAGGGCTTCGTCAACCCAGCGGACGCCACGCCCGCCGAGCGTCGAACCACAGTCAGGATCGGCCACGACGGACGCCAGCTCTACCTCGCCTTCATCTGTGCCGGACAGGGCCAGCCCGTCGCCAAGGACAGAGGCCAGGACGGGGCCGTCTGGGAGGACGATACCGTCGAAATCTTCCTGCAACCCCCGGGCCGCAGCACTTACTACCACCTCGCCGCCAACGCCCTAGGCTCGCGCTACGACGCCCGCTGCGAAGGCAGCACCGACAGCCGCTGGAATGCGCCGTGGACCGTCGCCACCGGGGTCGCCGAGGGCGCCTGGGTGGCGGAGATCGCCATCCCGCTGGCAGCGCTGGAGGCCAAGGCCGAGGGGGTCTGGCGTGTCAACTTCGGCCGCGAGGAAGCCGATACCCGCCGCGCCTCCTGCTGGTCGCCCACGCTGGCCGGTTTCCATACCCCGGCGCGCTTTGGCGAGATGGGCTTCTGAGGCGGCGAGAGGCAGCCCACCCGCCCGGGGGCGCAGGTCAGTTCCGTAGGGGTTCGCTTGTCTGAGAACCG
>CAIZKT010001051.1:0-26424 GCA_903933565.1 uncultured Victivallales bacterium
CCGGGCAGGTTCGCGGTATCCCCCGTCTGCAAGACCCCCACCGGCCCTGGAGCCCCGGCAGGGCCTGGTCAGGCGTCGGGAACCGAGTCCGTCAAGCTCTCATGATTCGGCCCCCTCGCCGCGGCGGTATCGACGCGGCGAAGCGCCTCGATCTCGGGCGCGTCAAGGGCGCGCCACTGCCCTGGCCGCAGCGTTCCCAGATGCAGTGGGCCAAGCCTTTCACGCCGCAGCAGCAGCACCTCAAGCCCGACCGCGGCGCACAACCTACGGACTTCGCGCTTACGTCCGTCCACCAGCACGAAACGCAGGCAGGTCCGGGCGCCGACCGCGCTCAGCAGGGTGACGGCCAGGGGGCGCAGGAACTCAGCGGCGTCGGTGATGCCCTGGCGCAGCCTGGCGAGACCCGCAGGGGACAGCGTACCCCGCGTCTCCACATAGTAGGTCTTACGCACCTGCCGCGAGGGATGCGCCAAGTCTTGCGCCAGATCGCCGTCATTGGTCAGTACGATCAGGCCCTCGCTCTCACGGTCCAGCCGACCAACGCTGAAAAGCCGCCCAAAATGCGCCGGGATAAGCTCAAAAATCAGCTTCTCCGCGTGTTCGTCGCGGGCACTGCACGTGTAGCCAGGAGGCTTGTTCAGCACCAGCCATACCGGTGGCCGCGGCAGTACCGCCGCCCCCCGGTAGTCGACCTGGTCGCGCTCGGGGGCCACCGTGAAGGCCGGGGTGGAGACGGTCTGGCCGTTCACCCGGACGAGGCCGGCCCGGATCAATTCTTCGCAGGCGCGCCGACTGGCGACTCCAGCCGAGGCCAAGTATCGCGCCAGGCGGACGCTGCCGACCTCCCGGCCACGCCCCTCGGTTGGGGCGTTCATGAGATCGGCGCCGCGAAGATCGAGCGGATCTTGCGGGCCAGATCCACCATGCGGTAGGGCTTTTGCAGGAAACCGACGGCGCCCGCATCGAGCACGTCGCGGGCGTCCTCCTCCGACACGTAGCCGCTCGACAGCAGCACGCGGACCTTGGGGTCGATTTCCTTGAGGCGGAAGAAGGCGCCGTGGCCGTCCAGTTCCGGCATCACCATATCGAGCATCACCAAGTCGATGAGGCCCTGGTTTTCGCGGTAGATTTCCACCGCATCGAGGCCGTTTCCGGCGAGGATGACAGAGTACCCCAACTCCTGCAACATGTCGATGATGACGTCCCAGATCATGTCCTCATCGTCGACCAGCAGGATCGTCTCGGTGCCGTAGAGGGCCTCGTCGTTCAGGTTCGGCTCGACCTGCATGTCCTTGCGCTTGGCCTCGACCGGCAGAGCGACGACGGCCAGCAGCGGTCCCGCGGGATCGCGGCTGAACAGCACGTCCCCGCCGTGCCCGAGAAAGACGCCAAAGCCATGCAGAAGCCGCAACTCCCCGGCCGGATCGTGCGAACGCAGCCGCAGCAAACCATCCCAAAAACCAACGCAATCCGCCAGGCGGAAGGGGGCCGCGGGACCCGAGCGCAACTGGATCACGGCGTAGAGCCCAGGCTCGCAGCGACCGCGCAGCCCAGCCAGATCCGCCGCGCCAAACTGGCAGTGGTCCACCCGTACGGTCAGCGCCTCGGCTTCCGGCCCCAACCGTTCCACGCCATTTTGCAGGGTGTCCAGCAGCGTATCCTGCAACTGGAAGACCGCCCCATCGACGATCACCGGATCCGCATCAAACTCAAGATGCAGTTCGACCTTGGAAGGCAGGATCTTCCGGCAACGTTGCACCACCCCTTCGAGAAGCGGTTTCAGATCGATCTTCTCGAACTCGTTCGGCGTTTGCGCCTGGCGATGGAACACCTCCAACCACTGCAGGCCGCGGTCAAGCATCTGGCGCGAGGTCGCCAGGTAGGCTGCCGCCGCCGGGCGGTCCTCGACGTCGTCCTCGATCAGCTCGCTGTAGGAACGCACGCTCTGCAGCAGCGTCTGTAGAACGGTATGCATGCCGCGGCTCAGCGCCTGCAGGTTGGCCAACCGCTCTTCGCCACTGAAGGTCTTATCGGCAGGATCGAATACCGGTCGCGTCATAGCGAAAAAGCACTCCCGCATCCGTAGCAGACTTGGTCTGGCCGATTATTATACACCAGCGAGACCCGGAAAGAAAAGCACCATCTCCCGGTCGCGCCTGCGGGAGCAGTTTCCCCGCGGGGCGGCAGCACGAAGAGGAGCGAGACAGCCGATGGCGATTACACCTGTTGCACTGTCCACGGCCCTGTCAACCTGGGGCGGCAACCTGTATCCGGCCAGCCTGGTCGAGGCCGGAGCGGCCCTCATCGCCGTAACCCGGGTTGACGGCCGCAAGACCCTGGCGCTGGCCAGCACCAAAGCCGGCGACCTACCCGCCGAATTCAGCGGCGAACTCCGGCTGGCCGCCGACGTCACGGTCCGCCTCTGCCCGCTCTCCCACGCGAATGCCGTGGCCCTGCGCCGCCTGCTTCCCTGGACGGCGCCCGTGTCGTTACGCGACCGGCGCACCACCATCGGCTGTGGCGACCGCCTTGGCCGCGCCACGCCGGGCCACGTGCGCGCCGTCCGTCAGTTTGCGGCGGCCCCGGTCCTGGCGCAGCAGTCCATGCGGGAACTCACGCTGACTCGCCGCACCTATGAAAATGTCGTAGACGACGTCACCTTCCTGGTCCTGCAAGAGGGCTATCGCGCCGGGTACGGCGCTGACGGCGACCACCTCAAGACCCTCAAGGACATCGGCGTTGCGGTCGATGCCGGTATGGCCATGATTACCCTCGATCTTACCGAGAAGATGAACGCCGCCGCCGAGAACTGGTCGCCCGCGGAGGTGGAAGCCGCCTTCGCCAAGCTGCCCGAGGCGGCTCGCCGTCGCCTCGTCGATACCTACGCCGGGCGTGCCTTCGACGTCGACGGCTCAAGCCTCATGATCACCGACCTCGAAGCCCGGCGCTGCGCCGTGATGTACCTCGGCGCCATGGACTTTGCCCGCGAAGCCTACGAGCTGCTCCGGCAACGCCGCGGGGACGCCTTCGATCTGGAAATCTCCATCGATGAGACCAAGGCCCCGACGCTGCCGGCGCACCACCTGTTCATCATCCGCGAACTGCTGCACCGCGACATCGTGGTGTCGTCCCTGGCGCCGCGCTTCATCGGCGAATTCCAGAAGGCAATTGACTACATCGGCGACCTGGCCGAGTTTGAGCGCCAGTTCAAGCTGCACTGCGCCATCGCCAAGGCCTACGGCGGCTACAAGATCAGCATCCACTCCGGCAGCGACAAGTTCGCTGTCTATCCGATCATCGGGCGCTACACCCAGCACCGGGTCCACGTCAAAACGGCGGGCACCAGCTGGCTCGAAGCGGTGCGCGCCATCGCCGCCGCCGACCCGGCGCTGTACCGGCGCCTGCACGCCAAGGCCTTCGAGGTGCTTCCAGAAGCCCTGAAGCTCTACCACATCACCCCTGACCTCTCAAGCATCCCGGCCCTGGCCACGCTCAAGGACAGCGAGTTACCCGCCCTCCTGGAACACGATGCCGCCCGGCAGTTGCTGCACGTCACCTACGGCGGACTGCTGGGTGACCCCGCCATCGGCCCCGCCTTCTTCGCGGCCCTCGACCTCGGCGAGGAGGTCTACTACCGCTTTGTGGAGAAGCACTTTGTGCGGCACCTACGGACGCTGGGGCTGGAGGCGGCGGGCTGAGCGAGACGTCCGCCCAGTGGTGGGATCGCGCCGGGAACCGTGAACGCACTGCCGGCGGCGGGCCTTGGCGGGGAGCGCCTTCAGGTTCTGGATGAGATGCGGTACTGAAGGAGTGATGGCCGGTATGTGTCCTGCGCTCCAATGGATCCAGATCAGGTCGGTAGCCACCGCGACGGTGGTGCAACGCGTCGTGGAGGTGCTGGCGGGAGGGGGCGTGATCGTCGCCCCGACCGAGACCGTGTATGGCCTCATGTGCCGCTGGAACGACGACGCGGCGCGCGAGCGGATCTTCCGGATGAAGTGCCGCACTCCCGAGAAGCATCTGCAGATGCTGGCCGACAGCCTGGACCGAGCGCAGGGCGCCGGGTTGCTGGCGGACGACCGCCTGCGCCGCCTGGCAACCGCGTTTTGGCCCGGACCGTTGACCGTGGTCGGCAAGGGCCCGGCGGGTAGTACCATCGGCCTGCGGATTCCGCGCTACCCGCTGATCCTGGAGATCATGCGGACGCTGGGTTGCCCGCTGGCGGCCACCAGCGCCAACCTGTCGGGGCGGCCGGCGGCGCTGGATGCTGAAGGCGCGATTGCCGACTTGGCCGAACCCCCGGACCTGGTCCTGGACGGCGGGCCGGTGGCGGCGGACGGCGGACAAAGCTCAACCGTGGTTGATCTCAGCCTGCCAGGCGCGGCCCAGGTGCGGCGCCTCGGGCCGATCTCGGCCGCAGCGGTCCGGCGCGCCCTCGGGGAACCCGCCGCGCCCACCGACCCGGAGTAGAGCCACGGGGTGTTTTGCGGAGGATCCTCTCCATGCCGATCAGATATGGGGTCATCGCCAGCCTGGTCTTTCTGGCGGCCGCAACCTCTCCACCCAGGCTTGCGGCTGCCACGCTGAAGGAGCGCTTGACGGAAGTGATTCTGCCGCTGGTGAAGACGGCCCCGAAAATCGACGGCGTGATCCGCGAGGAGGAGTGGCGTGACGCCTGCCGCGTCGTCGGCTTCATGCGAACCGCCACCTGGATCGAGTACCGGGATGGCGTCTTCTGGCTGGCCTGCGACGGCAGAAAGCTATACCTCGCGGTGCGCAGCGAGGTCCACCCCCAGGCCGGGATCCTGGCCGACGCCACACCCTCTGCCAGTGACGCGGACCTGACCAAGGACGACACGGTGGAGCTATGGCTCGACCCCCGCAAGGGAGCCGCCGACGGTGACCGGAAGTACTACCAGATCATCGTGAACCACCATGGGGCACTCAACGACGCCTCATTCCTGGACGACAAGAAGGATGCGTCATGGCGCGTGCAATGGGAGTTCGCCTCCAAGGTGGAGAATGGCTGGTGGCAGCTCGAGGTGGCGATCCCGCTAAGCTCCCTCGGAGTGTCCCCGGAAGACCTGACGACCGCCTGGGGCATGCGGATCATGCGCAACTGGAAGAAGCCCGACTGGCAGACCGACTGGGTGATGCAGGGATACGACTGGGAACGGCACCCGTACAGCGACCGTAATACCATGGCCACGGTGGGCTGGCGCGAGGAAGGGGTGGTGACTCGGGTGTTGAGCCTGCAGGCGGCAGAGGGCAAAGGGGCGCAGCTCTCCGTGGAACTGCGCAACCTGTCCGCCAGGGAGCAGGTGGTCAAGGCCGACATCCAGTTCCAGTCGGAGGGCAAGCCGCCCCAAGCGTTCAAAGAGGAATTGGCCTTGAAGGCCCAGGAGGCCCGGGTGGTGACGCTCGGCGACGAGACGGCCAAGGGCGAATGCGCCGCCAACCTCAAGGTCACCTCCGGGGAGAACGACATCTTCTATCGGTCCTTCCGCTTCTTCGCCCAGAAGCGGAAGGACCGCTGGTGGGTTGATCCTGACCCGACCCGAACGCCGGAATTCGATCTCGCCTACTATCCGTACTACAACAGACTCAAAGCCCGTCTGATCATCAAGGAACTGAAGGACGCCAAGCGGGTTCGGGGGGCGGCCATCACCATCAACGATCAGACCGGAGCAAGCCTAGCTAAAGCAGATTTCCGGACTCTGAAGGATGGCGTAACCGAGCTGATCATGGCGGTGCCCGAGCTCAGCGACGGCACCTATACGGCACAGGCCGTGCTGAGGATCAAGGACGGCAAGGACATTGAGGTCAGGCAGGACTTCCAACGCACCAAGTACGACTGGGAAAGGAATACGATAGGCTTCACGGACAAGGTCGTGCCGCCGTTCACGCCGATAAAGGTGGAGGGCAGCGAGGTTTCCGTGGTCTTGCGGAAGCACCAGGTGGGCCAGGCCGGTCTCTGGGATCAGGTCCTGAGTGAGGGCATCCCCATACTGGCCTCACCCATGCGTTTCGACGTGAAGGTAGGGGGCAAGAGATACAAGACTGAAGTGGTCAGGGAAGTATCCTTCACCGCCCAGCAGGAGAACTTGGTGAAGTTCTCTTCCGCCTGGAAAGCCGGACCGTTGACGGTCAAGGCGAACGGCTACTATGAGATGGACGGGATGATGAGGGTGGAGCTGGTGCTGAACCAGGTTGGCAGCGAGGCGGTTGAGAGCTTCGACCTGGTGATTCCGCTGAAGGCCGAGATCGCCACGTTGATGAACGCCTATTCCACCGTGGAGCGGTCTAACCTTTCGGGGGCTATCCCCCAAGGCGAAGGGGTGGTTTGGGAGAGCAGCAAGGCCCAGCACGAGGAGAAGGCTGATCCCAAGGGACGGGCGAAATTCCCCGGCACGTTCATCCCGTACCTTTGGCTGGGCAACGAAAGGCAGGGGATGTGCTGGTTTGCCGAGAATGACAAGGACTGGCTGGTGGATGACATCGGCTCCACGCATGAGGTCCAGCGCCGCGAGGGCGCGGTGCGGCTACGGGTTCACTTCATCACCAAGCCCGGAGCGCTCAAGCGGGAACGCAGGCTGGTTTTCGGCCTGCAGGCCACGCCGACCAAACCCATGCCCATGGGTGACGCCAAGGGGACGAACTGGCGCCGATGGATGACGCTGCCGCCCAACGACTATGCGGCTTGGACGAAGACGTCCGACGATGCCAATGCCATGCTTGTCTACAACATTCTGGACGCCTGCTTCTACGGGCGAGGTGGGCACTTTTCCTCGATCTACCCCGCTCACAAGAACGAGGCCGCCTACGCGCTGGCAGGCGAGGCGCATCGGCAGGGCACATTCGACCGGACGAGGCTGTTTGCCGACTTCCAGCCGAACCCGCAGATCCTCAGATCGGAGGAGGATCTGGCGATTGCGGCGTTCGCCTGGCATCTCGAGGAACAACTCAAGATTAAGATCCCATGCCTCTGGATGCCCTACTGCAATCCGCGGGGCGCGGATTTCACCGCGGAGTTTCTGACTTTTCAGGATGAATGGCTGCGCTTCGATTACAGCGGCCGGGAGTGGTCAGCGGATTCGCTGTTGCAGCTCTCCAGGTCGAGGGCGAAGGTGGTTGCGGGCGACGTGGGTCAGAGGGGTGTCTTCTATGATGTGAAACCGGTGAGGAGCTACCAGGACTATTGCCTCTGGTGGTGGAAGAAGATGCTGGAGAAAGGGGCGGCGGACGGGATCTACTTTGACAACACCTTTCTGGTGGTCAACCATGACGTGGTGGGCGGAACGGCCTACTACGATGAGGAGGGGAAGGTTCGACAGGGAGTCGATACCCTGGCGCTGCGCGAGCTGCTGAAACGGAGCTGGGTTCTGTGCTCGGAGCTCGGGATGCCGATGATCAATCTGGCGCACATGTCAGGCTCGCCCACCATGCCGGTGAACACCTGGGCGGCGATCAACCTGGATTGGGAGGAGCAATTCACCACGGATGACTATCAGGACAAGTTCGCCCGGGACCTGATCCGAACGCAGTCCATCGGCTTGCAGTCAGGCAGCGTTCCCCTGGTGCTGAACCAGGCGCGGGAAAGCTGGGGGGTGAAAGTGCGCAATCTGGCGCTGAGTGATTGGATCATGCGCACCCTGCTGGGAGTGACCTTAGTGCATGAACTTGGAATGTGGGACGGGCCGGGAGTCATACCGCCATCGAGCATGCTGCTGAACTACAGAACGCGGTATGTGCTCAGCGATTTTGGCTACGGGCTGCAGGACTGCGAGGTGTGGACCTATTGGCAGAAGGATTGCCCTGTCGCCGTCAAGGGGGTCGATGCCGAGGGGCTGGTGCTGAAGCGCGGCGGGCAGGCGCTGATCGTGGTGACGAGTTTCGGCAAGGGTGGCGAGGCCGATGTGCAGCTCGATGGGCAAAGGCTCGGCCTGCGGCCAGGCGAGAGCTATTACGACCTGGAGACCGGCGACAAGCTCGAAGCCAGCGGCCAGTTCGGCTGTAAGTTCAGGCTGCCGCGGCATGACTTCAAGGTCATTGGCCGTGCTGGCGTACCGGTTGAGGGCGCGAAGGGCAATAGCTTCACCCGCGGGCTGGCCTTGTTGGAGGATGCGTCGGCCATTCCCGCGAAGACTCTTGAGACGATGAGCAGCGCCCTGCAAGACAGGAGCATCATGGTGCGGCGGCTGGCGCGGAAAGCGCTGGCGCGGCAGGGCAAAGCGGCGCAGGGGGCGTGGCGCGTGGCCCTGTCGGACAGCGACCCTGAGACCAGGTCCCTCGCGCTCTCGGGCCTGTACGAGATCGGCGAGCCCGTCGACGCCGAACTCAAGGCGGCCTTCCGTGATGGCGATAGCCAGTACCGAGCCCTTCTGGCTCAGGCCTTGTTGCGCTGCGGTCCGAGAGCAGCAGAGGTGCTGCGTGGCGAACTGAAGAATGCCGAGGTGGAGACACGGATGACGGTCCTCAAGGGACTCGGCGACCTTGGCCTGCTGACGATGACTGAACTCAGAGAGGCGCTGCAGGACGAGAGTTTCTACGTGAGGAAGTTCGCCGTACAGGTGATTGGCGACCGGTTCCGCTCTGCGGCCGCGGAGAAGATCCTCGCGACGCTCGCCACGGATGACAAGGACCCCATCGTCAAGAGGGCGGCAGAGATGATGCTGAAAGAGTTCAGCAGGGACACTTCGTTCGTCCATGCGGCAGCGCCTGGGCGGTAGTGCGGCGACGGTCCCCAAATGGGCAGGCTGACCGGCGGGGTAGAGCGCCTGGCTCAGATCCCCCGCAGCAGCAGCTTCAGCTTGAGGTTCGGCACGCCTTCTTCCCAGGCGGCGATGGTCTTGGCCGCGTTGGCTTCGGCCATGATGGCGCCGGCGGCACCGCTGCGCACCTGCGGGAGCTGCGCCTCCAGTTCGGTCGCCCACCTGGCGTAGGCGGCGGCCGCCTCCTTGTCTTCGGGTACTGCCGCCAGCGCCTGCTTAATCTCCTGCTGTTTCCGGGTCAGCGGCCAGCTGGCAACCGTGGCATCCGTGAAGGTGAACCCGGACAATTCCTGCTGGAGCCCCGGCGCGCGCTGTCGCAGACTCGCTTTGGCGGCATCATTCAGGGTCCCGGCGAAGTCGAAGAAGACGAAGCGCAGGTCGCGTTGCTGCGGCCCGAGGTCCAGGATCGTATCGGTGCCGTAGTTGCCAACGCTGACGGTGGTCTTGCCCGCCTGGCTGCTGGGCCAGAGGACGGCACAGGGCCCGACGCCTCGGCTCGTGGAGGTGGCGTAGCCCGCCTCGAAGATGCGATCGTAGTACAACAGCCAACCCTCCGTGGCAGGATCGAGTTCTGCCTTTTCGCCCTGGGCCAGGTCTCGGGTCGGGGTCAGCACGTGCCGTTCGGCATTGCTGACGAAGGCCGAGGGGTAGCAGCGTAAGGCCACCCGCAGGCTGGTGATCTCCGCCTTCGGCTCCAAGAGCGTTTGGCAGTAGAGCGCGTCGCTGCCGACCAGGCAGACAAAGCGGACACGCACCACGGCCAGGGCGGTATCGAAGACGAAATCGACATAGGCGCGCTCGCCGAGGCTGCGCCCGCCAAAGGCGTGAACGGGCGTCGTGCCGAGGGTCTGGCCATTGATTTGCAGGTCGAAAAAGCCGCCCCCGTACCAGTTACAGTCCGCGGGTACGGGCATGCCGATGTAGCCCTCGCCGGGGATGGCGACGCCGGGGCGCTTCTCGTCATGGGCGACGACGTAGCGCAGCCCGTACTCCTTGACGCCGGTGTTCATGCCGATGGTGTGCGTGGTGCGCGGCAGACCGACGACGTGTTTCGGCGCCCCTGGCCCGGCGATGGCGGTCTGCGGGCCGTGATCCGTGAAGGAGACCTGCGGCGACGCCGGGGCGCAGAAGGCAAACGGGACGGTGATGGCGGCACCCAGAGCCAGCAGATGGCGCATGTCAGTCTCCTACTTCACGCTGAACGATGTGCTTGTGGTCTTGCCCGTGTACAGGTCCGTCGCCTGCAGGGTCC
Organism: uncultured Victivallales bacterium; assembly: GCA_903933565.1. Classification (GTDB taxonomy): domain Bacteria; phylum Verrucomicrobiota; class Lentisphaeria; order Oligosphaerales; family JAFGRS01; genus CAILUI01. The sequence continues at coordinate 10,024 of CAIZKT010001051.1, forward strand.
AGAGGCCCGGCGGATCATTGAGCGCCACCGGCACCTCCACCGCTGTCCCCTTCTGGTCTACAATCGCCACCGGGGCGAGCCAGTCGGCCAGCCGGCCATCGGGCAATTCGAGCCGCAGCTTGACGGCATGCTGGCCCAGCGGCAGGGCCGACCTGATGAGCAGGCGTTGCACGCCGCCCCGTGCCACCGTCGGCGCCGCCTCAAGCTGAACCGGTTGCAGAGGCTCGGGTGACAGGGCGTAGAACCTGGCCCGGTAGGGGCTGACCGCCAGCGAAAACTCTGTCTTCTTGCCGAGGTCCTCATGTTTCTGGAGATCGTAGGCGTGCAGTTCCTGCGGTAACCTCAGCGTCACCGTCTCGGCGGTCCCGGCAGGGCGGAAGAGGGAGACGATCTGGACGGGACCGTTCAGCCAGCGGGTGACCTCGAGATTGCGGACCGGCTGGCCCTGGGCAGAGCGGAGGTCGAGGGCGGGCGAGACTCGCCCTGATTCGAGGGTCAGCCGCAGCCACCGCGCGACCAGGTCTGGCGAGGCCTCCGAACCGAGGGTGGAATAGGAGCCCAGCGCCAGGTTCAGCAGCACCGCCCGCCCCTGGCCGAAGCGGTTGCTGAGGAAGAGCGGAGCCTGGCCCGCCGCGCCCGCCGCCGTGGCGCCGGCGGCCTGCACCCCGCCATCGGCCTTTACCTTGGGGAGCACCAGCGACGACTCGGGGGCAGCGCCCGCGGCGGCTATCTTGATCAAGCCGTCCTCCGTCAGCGCCTCCCCACAGCCGCTGCGAAGCACGCCAAACACATCATCCAGTTGTCCGGCCGCCAGGGGCTTGAGGTGGCCATCGTAGATCCCCGGCCGGAGGTCCGCAATCAGCACCCCGCCCTGGCGCACATACTGGCGGACCGACTCGGCCTCGGCGGCGCTCAGCGCCTGCGTCATGGGCAGGATGATGACCCCAAACCGGCTCAGTTCCACCTCGCCCAGCCGGAGCTGCCGATCGGTGAAATAGCGGAAGTTCAGCCCCATCTCCCGCAGGGCGTTGTGGAACGCTTCATGGTTGCTCTCATAGCTCCCATACGAGGGCGACACCTGCACCTTCGCCGCATACGCCGAGGGCTGCGAGTAGAGGATGCCGATCCCGTCGGTCTGCATCTCGGAATGCAGCAGCAGGTCGCCCAGACCGTCGCGCACCATCTGCGTATCGCGCAGAATCTCCTGCACCGCCGGGTAGGGATCGAGATTGGGCGCCAGCCAGCCATGGAAGCGGCCCATGACCTCCCAGCGCCACCACCAGACGCTATCGCAGCCGCGGGTCACCATGCGCCAGTACTTCTCCAGCAGCGAGTCGGCGTCTTTGGTGTAGCCCATCCAGTTGGCGCGCGGGAAGTCGCGAGGGGCGATGGAACGCAGCACCTCGTCGGCAGTGCCGGGATAGGGCGACCAGAAGCCGTTGCTGCGCACGAAGCCATCCAGGTCATCGGCCTGGCCGAAGGTGCCGGCGCCCTCGAAACCGCAGCGACTCTCCGGATCGATGCGACGGAAGCCCTTGCCGAAGCGCTCGCAGAGCCGACAGAAACTGTACGACTGGAAGGCCTGGCGGTCGAACCAGCGCGGGAAGTTGCCCTCGCGGAAGGCCTGCGCTTCGTCGTTGTCGGTGGGCGTGCTCAACTGCACCTCGGCAAAGCTCGCGTAGGCGCTGCCCCAGGAGGCGTTGAGTGCCGCGAGGTCGCCGTACTGCTCCCGCAGATAGGCGCGGTAGGCCTCCAGGCACGACGGGCTCAGGCACGAGCCGCGCACCGCGATCTCGTCGCCCAGCGAGTAGACGAAGACGCCGTGCTGGCGCGAGGGGAGATAGCTGTCGACGATCTTGTCCACCTGCGCCTGAATAGCGGCCTCGTCATTCCAGCAGACCGGCTTCATGACCCCTTGCGCGTCCTTGTCCGCCGCAATGTGCGTCGTGTAGGGAATCCAGGCGATGTCGTAGGCGGCGATGTAAGGCTGGGGCGTGCCCCCGCGCAATTGCGCTGTCACGCCGTTTCTGGCCAGGCTCTCCTCCGCGTACGGGGCCAGATTGCCGCTGGGCGTATCCCACATGACGAAGTTGAACTGACCACGGTGGCGCTTGACCACACGCGCAAACCGCCACGCCGAGGCGACCTCCTGCTGGCCCTCCAGCAGCGTGGCGCGGACCTCGAGCAACATCGGGAACCACGAAGGCACCTCGAAGCTGAAAGCCGCCGCGGTGGTCACCGGCTCCACGACCTGCCGCACCAGCTCGCGGTCGCGGCGGTCGAACAGGCTGATCAGCAAGCGCTCCGCGCCGCCCGGCGGACCGGCCAACGTCACCTGGCCGCTCAGGCGCTGCCCGATCTCGGCCCAGTCTGGCGTGAGCGTGATCTCCGCTACCTGGCGCTCGCCGACGACAGCAAAGGGGACGCTGGCGAAGGCGGCCACGGTCTCGCCGTCACGGGCGATGACGTCAAACACGTAACGGCCCGCCCGTACCAACGGACTCTCGAGAGCCACACTCCCGCCGGGCGCACCGAGGGGTTGCTGCCGGGTGCTGATGACGGTCCCATCCTCGCGGCGCAGAACCACGTCAGCCACGGTCTTGGCTCCGGCGCCCTGCCATTGCAGGGTCGCCGCGGCGCCGGGCAGGCCCGTCCGGGGCAGCTCCGTGCCCTTCGCCGTCAGGGTCAGGCTCAGCTTGGGCTCCTTGCCGGCGGCCCACAGGATGGCTTTGCCCAGGCGCATGTCCCACTCGTCGTAGGCGACTTCCCAACCGGGGCGATACCCCAGGTCAGGGCGCGGTGGCAGACGCAGGCCACGGCCGTTCTTGACGGCGAAAGCCACTGCCCCCTCCACGTCGCCAAGAAAGGCGGGAAGCTCCTTGAGCCGGTTCTTGTCCTTGAGCACGCGCGGATCGTCGCTGCCCAAGAGCACCAGCCCGGCGCCCGCGGAGACCGCCTGGATGAGCGCGACCTGCTGCTCGAGCGGTAGCTTCTCCGGTTGCACGTCCATGAAGACGAAGGCGTCCCAGCGCTGCGCCAGCAGCTGTGCCAGGCGCAGGACGCCGTTCTCGCCGCCGTGCCAGTCGTCCCGGGTGGTGTCGACGATGCGGGCCCAGAAGACCATCTGCGGGTCGAGGTCAAAACGCTGCTTTAGCTCGATGACCTCGCGGGCGTTCGCGCCGCGGCCATTCACAAAGAACAGCGCCCGGGTCGGACCCAGCGCGTAAGGCGTAGCCCAGTCGGTGTGCGGCGTGACGAAGACCGCGTTGACGTTGTGGTCCACCTCGAGTTCGGCCATATCCTGGGCCAGGCCGCAGGCGATGCCCAGCCAAAATAGGCCGGACAAGAAGGTGACACGCTTCATGGGTAGACTCTCCTTGAGCATCGGCTCCAGCCAACCGCGCCCCGGCCCCCGGGGCGGGTGAGTTCTTGCTGCCGTTGAGGATAGCGCCGCACGGGCTCAGGTCAAGAGCCTGCAGCGCTGCCGCTGGGCGGTTTCAAGAAAGAGACCCCCGCGAAATCAGGCAGGCGTCTGCCCTGACCCCGCTGGCCTCCCTGGAGCCCGCGATGCCAAGCCCGTTTCGGGCAGGTTCGCGGTATCCCCCGTCTCCTGGAGCCCGCGATGCCAAGCCCGTTTCGGGCAGGTTCGCGGTATCCCCAGAGACGGCAAGGCTTATGTTACGCCGTGATTCCGGGAAGTTCATAGCAGGCAGGCTTGAGGCCCAGAAAGGGCACGCGATGAAACTCGCCAGCATGACGGTCCTCTCCGAGGCCGAGATCCGGGCCATCCACGACGCCACCCTGGGGATTCTGGCGGAATGCGGCGTCAAGGTGCTGAGCACCAGGATGCTGGAGTTGCTGCGTGGCAAGGGGCTGCCGGTGGACCTGGCGACCCAGAATGTGCGTTTTCCGCGGGCGGTGTTGGAAGACGCCTTAGCGCGGATCCCGTCGAGGCTCGAGGTTTTCGATCGCGAGGGGCAGCCCGCCTTCGTGCTGGGCGATGGTGTGCCCAGGATGGCCGCCGGGCATAACGCCGTCTTCTGGGTGGATTCGGTAACCGGCGCCAGGCGCCCCTCGCGCGTCGAGGATGTGGCCCGCTTTGCCCGGCTATGCGAGCAGCTTGCCGTGATCGACATGATCGGCATTCCGGTGATGCCGCAGGACGTCAGGGTGCCGCGCGCCACGTTGCTGCACGCCGTAGCGGCCACGGTGCAGAACAGCCGCAAACCGCTCTTCTTCTCCACCGACAGCGCCCTGGTCAACCGCGGCTGTATCGAGCTGTTACGGGCGGCCTTCGCGGGCGACTTTGGTCGGCAGGTCTACGGCATCAGCCAGCTGTCGCCGACCAGTCCGCTGTTCTGGGAGGGCACGGTGTGCGAGGCCATCCTCGGCACCCTCGAAACGAACGTACCCCTGGCCATCCTGCCGGAGCCCAACGCGGGCGTCTCCGCGCCGTACACCCTGGCCGGACTGCTGACCTTGAACAACGCCGAGTGCCTCTCTGGCCTGGCCATGATCCAGGTGCTCAAACCTGGCCATCCGGTCCTCTACGCGAACTCTTGGACCACGACCGATATGCGCAGTGGCGCGGCGCTGGTCGGCTCGATCGAGACCAGCGTCTGTCGCATCGCCGGGGCGCAGCTCGCACGCTTCTACCGGGTGCCCTCACACACCACCGCGCCCAACTCCGACAACCACGCCCATGACGAGCAGAATGCCTGGGAGAAGACCTTCAGCCAGATGGCCGCGGTCGGCGCCGGCAATGATCTCATCGTCAACTGTGGCATGTTCGCCACCGGCATGACCTGCAGCGACGAGCAGCTCCTGATGGACGCCGAGATCGCCGCCATGTGCCGTCGCCTGGCAGCCGGGGTGGAGGTCACCCCCGAGAGCCTGGCGGCGGAGCTCATCCGGCAGGTGGGGCCGCAAGGCGAAACCTACCTCACGCAGGAGCACACCCTCGCCCGCCTGCGCAGCGCCGAGTACTTCACCCCGGAACTCGCCGTGCGCGGACCGTTCGCCACCTGGCAGGCCGCGGGCTGCCGCGATACCTACGCCCTGGCCCGCGCCCGGGCGGCCAACCTCGCCGCCCGGCCCGCCAACCGACCGGACGCCCGGCGACAGGCCGCTATCGCCGCCGCCCTGCAGCAGGCCGAGGCGACAGTGGTGGACCAGGCCTGAGGAAGAGGTCGTGAACGGCCTCCACGGTACGTTCAGGACTATCCCGAGTCGCGGCGGAGTCCGCTCTCGAGGCGTTAGCACCGAGAAGCGGTGAAGACATCGCCGCCGAGATCACCCCACCTCCAGACGCTCAGGCCCAGGGGGCCCCGCTTCAGCTCCAGGGACGACGCGGCGGTTCTGCACAAGCCTCGTGGGGTACTGCAATAGAAGGACCACCTGCCCTTGACGGCACAACAGAGCCGCCGTATAGTATCTCCATCGTGATACTAGACAATGCGACGAATAGGGCGTGTTTACGTAAGGGTGACTGCGCATGACATCGCGATCGAGCTTAGAGCCGTGCGTGGCTGACGATCCGGAGCTGGGCGCCTGGCAGCGGCAACTTGTCGGCGCCGCGCCGGAAGCGGTGCTGGGCTGGGCGGTCCGGACCTTTGGCGACAGGCTAGTGATCGGCTCTGGGTTGGGCGCCGAAGATCAGCTGTTGGTGCATCTGATGGTTACGGCCGGGCTCTCGATTCCGGTCTTCACCCTCGATACGGGGCGACTATTTCCCGAGTGCCACGACCTGATGGCGCAGACCGAGGAGCGCTATGGCATCCGTTTCCAGGTGTTCTGTCCTGAGGCGGCCGAGGTGGAGGCGTTGGTGGGGGAGCATGGGCCCAACCTGTTTCGGCAGAGCGTGGCCTTACGCCGCCGCTGCTGCGAGGTCCGCAAACTTCAGCCGCTGCGCCGCGCCTTGGCAGGCAAGGCGGCCTGGGTGTGTGGACTCCGGGGTGGCCAGAGCGTGACCCGCGCCGACCTGCGGGAGGTGGAATGGGACAGCGGCAACGGCCTGTACAAGATCAGCCCACTGGCGCAGTGGACTGAGGCGGAGGTCTGGTCCACCATCCGGAAGCACGGGATTCCGTACAACCCCTTGCACGACAAGGGCTATCCGAGTATCGGCTGCGCCTGCTGCACGCGCCCGACGGCTCCGGGCGAGGAGGTTCGGGCGGGCCGCTGGTGGTGGGAAGAGCCCGAACACAAGGAATGCGGCCTGCATCTGCGCGTTGATGAAACGGCGGCCGTGACCCTGAAGCAGCGGCCGTCGGCCGGCACTCGGCGCGCAGGCCAGCTCCTAAGGAGGCAACCCCGATGACACACCTGGACCGTCTCGAAGCGCACAGCGTGCGGATCCTGCGTGAAGCCTACCGCGACTTCAAGGACCTTGCCATGCTCTGGTCAATCGGCAAGGACAGCACCGTCATGCTGTGGCTGACGCGCAAGGCCTTTTTCGGGCACGTGCCCTTTCCGCTGGTGCATATCGACACGCACTTCAAGATCCCGGAGATGATCGCCTACCGGGATACCCTGGCCAAGCAGTGGCGCCTGAACATGATCGTGGGCCAGAACCTGGCGGCGCTGCGGGACAAGCAGACCTTTCCCGACGGCAAGCTCTCGCGGCTGCAATGCTGCCGCCTGCTGAAGAGCGAGGCGTTGAGGCATACCCTGTCCGGTGACTGGCCGCGGCAACGCCTGGATCACGTGCGCGGCGAGTACGTCGTGGAGAGCCACCCCGAGCCGTTCACCGGGGTCATCGCCGGGGTTCGCGCCGACGAGGAAGGCAGTCGGTCCAAGGAGCGCTACTTCTCGCCGCGTGACAAAGACAGCGAGTGGGACGTCGGGGATCAGCCTCCCGAGTTATGGAACCAGTTCAAGACCGATTTTGCGCCCGGCACGCACGTCCGAATCCACCCGCTGCTCGACTGGACGGAACTGAACATCTGGGAGTACATCGAGCGCGAGCATATCCCCGTGGTTTCCCTCTACTTCAACCAGGGCGACGGCAAGCGCTATCGTTCGCTCGGCTGCTATCCATGCACCCAGCCGATCAACTCGGAGGCGCGCACTCTCGCGGAGATCATCGATGAACTCCGGACGGGCAAGCTCCGCAACGTCGCCGAGCGCTCCGGGCGCGACCAGGACAAAGAGGACGGCGGCGGGCTCGAGACCTTGCGCCGTGAGGGGTACATGTGAGAGCGTCCAGCCTGACGACCGAGCGCTTCCTGGAGAAGCCCCACCGCAGCCTGTTGAAAGCCGTGTCCTGGCGTCTGACCGGCACCTTTGACACGGTCGTGCTCGCCTGGCTCATCACGGGGCACGCGGGGAAGGCCTTCTCCATCGGACTGGCCGAGGTGGGCACCAAGACCGTGCTGTACTACCTGCACGAGCGCCTCTGGAACCGAATTTCCGTCGGGCGCGTCCAGCGAGTGGAAACAGAATACAATATCTAGCGGGCGCCGGCGGCGACCGCGGTCCGAACGTGATGGAGCGGATATATGGATGCTGAACCCAGACCCTCGAGTCCTTCCCCCAGTGACCAGATGAGCGTCGTGATGGTCGGGCATGTGGACCATGGCAAGAGCACCATCATCGGCCGACTGCTGGCCGAGACCGGGTCGTTACCCGAGGGCAAGATCGAACAGGTGCGCGCCATGTGCCAACGCCACGCCCGCCCGTTCGAGTATGCCTTTCTGCTCGATGCGCTGAAGGATGAACAGGCCCAGGGCATCACCATCGACACGGCGCGCTGTTTCTTCAAGACCCCGACCCGCCACTACACCCTCATCGATGCGCCGGGCCACATCGAGTTTCTCAAGAACATGATCACCGGCGCGGCCCGGGCCGAAGCCGCGCTTCTGGTCATCGATGCCGCGGAAGGAATAAGGGAGAACTCCCGGCGGCACGGCTACATGGTCTCCATGCTCGGCGTCAGGCAGGTGGCGGTGCTGGTCAACAAGATGGACCTGATCGACTACGATGCCGGCCGTTTCGAAGCCATTCGCGCAGACTACAGCGCTTTCCTCGGCAAGATCAACCTCGCCCCGCTGGCGTTCATCCCAATCAGCGGGCGGGAAGGGACCAATTTCACCGCGCTGTCCCCTGCCACCCCCTGGTATTCTGGCCCGACGCTGTTGGGGCAGATCGAGGCGTTTCGCAAGCCTGAGTCGCCGGTCGCCCTGCCCTTCCGCTTCCCCGTGCAAGGCGTCTACAAGTTCACCGAACTCGACGACGACCGCCGGATCTTCGCCGGGAGCGTCGACACCGGCCAGGCCGCGGTCGGCGACGAGGTCGTCTTCCTGCCCTCCGGGAAGCGTTCCCACCTGGCCAGCGTCGAGCGCTTCAATGCCCCGACCGACCCCGCGGCGCAGGCGGGCGAAGCGGTGGGGTTCTGCCTGCGGACACAAGTGTACGTGAAACCAGGCGAACTGATGACGAAGGCGTCCGAACCTCAGCCCTGCGTCAGCACGCGGATGCGGGTCAACCTGTTCTGGATGGGCAAGGCGCCGATGATCAAGCACAAGACCTACAAACTGAAACTCGCCGCCACCAGGTCTCCGATCGCGCTAGTCAATGTGCTCAATGTGCTGGATGCCTCTGAACTGACCTCGGTCCACAACCAGCAGCAGATTGACCGGCACGACGTGGCCGAATGCATCCTGGAGTGCCCCAAGCCCATTGCCTTCGACCTCGAGCGCGATATTGTCGGAACCGGCCGCTTTGTGATTGTCGATGACTGCGAGATCGCGGGCGCCGGGATTATCCTTGAGGCGTTGCGCGACCAGGATTCGATTTTGAAGGACCATTTTCTGGAACGCGAACGGCATTGGGAAAGCAGTGCGGTCAGCCTCGAGCAACGGGCCACGGTGTACAAACACAGAGCCAAGTTTGTTCTGCTTACAGGCCGTAGTGAAGAGGGTAGCGCAGACGCGGCTCAGGCACTGGCCAAAGCCTTGGAACTGCGCCTGTTCGGACTGCATTTCAAAGCCTACTACCTGGGCATGAGAAACGTCTCGCTCGGGCTGGACGCGCACGTCGGCGCGGCCGCTTACGGCAGTGACAGCCGCATTCGTCGCCTCGGCGAATTGGCCCGTATCCTGACCGACTCGGGACTGATCTTCATCGCCTCCATTCCCGATTTGGATCGCTACGACCTGCAGACCCTCGAGTTGCTGAACCAGCCCAACGAGATCGTGGTGGTCAATGTGGGCGAGCAGGCGCTGGAGAGCTACTCCGCCGCACTCAACCTGCCTGCGGGGACCGCCGTGGAGGACGGCGTCAGCGCCATCGGCGCGCTGCTCAAGCAGAAAGACGTCATTCTGGAGTACTGCATCTGAAGCCATTGCGGAGCTGCCATGGCAGACCTGGAAGGATCGAAAGGAAAGCCTGATGAACCAAGCCTACTACAGCCTGCCGCCGGACCTGGCGGCTGACATCGACGCCTACGAGCAGGAGGTCCGCCGCTTCCTCTCCGGGGAGTTGCCGGCGCCCATCCTCAAAGCTAAACGCGTGCCGCGCGGCGTGTACGAGCAGCGCCGCGACGGCGCCTTCATGCTGCGGGTGCGGGTGGCCGGCGGCGCGGTGACCGAGGCGCAGTCGCGCCGTCTGGCCGAGCTGAGCCGCGAGTTTGGCAACGGCCTCCTGCATGTCACGACCCGGCAGGACATCCAGCTTCATGAGGTCTCGATTCGGGACACTCCGACCCTCATGCGTCGCCTCCTGGAGGTCGGACTGACCAGCAAGGGCGGCGGCGGGAACACCGTGCGCAACCTCACGGCCTGCCCCTACGCCGGAGTCTGCCCCAGTGAACGCTTCGATGTCACTCCGGTGGTCCAGGGGGTCACGGAGTACCTCCTGGGCTTGGTCGGCAGCTACAACCTGCCCAGGAAGTACAAGATCGCTTGCAGCGGTTGCCCCGCCGACTGTGCCCTGGCGCAGGTGGCGGACCTCGGCTTCATCGCGGAGTATCGGAACCGCGAGCCGGGGTTCCGCGTCGTTGCGGGGGGCGGCATGGGGGCACACTCGCGCCTGGCCGACCCCCTGCTCGACTGGGTTCCCGTGACCGCGACAATCCGGGTTGCGGAAGCCGTACGGCGGCTGTTCGACCAACTCGGAGACCGCAGCAACAGGCATAAGGCGCGGTTACGGTTCGTCTTCGAGAAGATCGGGATTGAGGCCTTCCGGGCGGCTTTCACGAGCGAGATGGCGCGCCTGGTTGACGAGGGTGTCCCCGAGTGGCATGGACCGGTTTCCCGCAACGACGACTGCCCGGCTGCAAACTTCGCTCCGCCCGCCACACAGATACGCTCCGGCGTCCGGTACCTGCCGCAGCGCCAGGCCGGATTCGTCACCGTGCCACTGCCTCTGCCGCTGGGTTTCCTCTCGGCGGACGACCTGAGCCATGTCGCTGCCCTGGCGGGGCGCTTCAGCGGCGACCGGGGGCTGCGGACCACGATCGGTCAGAATCTGCTGCTGCGCTTTGTCAAGGAGGATGACCTCACGGCTCTGGCCGCCGAATTGCGGCGGCTGTCGATCGACGTCCTGACGCCGACGCCGTTGGAACGCTTTGTGGTCTGCGCCGGCGCCTCGACCTGCCGCCTTGGGCTTTCCCTGGCCCGGAACGCGGCCCGGGCCGCGGCGGAGGGATTGGGCCAGAGCGGGGTCTCGGCCGATACCTTGGAGGCCCTCGATATCCACCTCAATGGCTGCCCGAATGCCTGCGGCCAACAGCCCATCGCGCCACTCGGGTTCTTCGGCACCGCTCAGCGCGCCGAGGGCCGTCTGCTCCCCTCCTATCGCATCACCCTGGGGGGACGCTGTGGAGCTGCGGGGGCCCGGCTGGGTGTCCGCGTCGGCGAGATCCCCGCCAAAGCCTTGCCAGACCTGCTGAGCGCGCTGGCCGCTGACTTCGAACGGCGGCGTCAGCCAGGGGAGTTGTTTGCCGCCTATTTCGACCGCCTGGGTTCAGCACACTTCGAGGGGATCGTGGCCGACTATGCCAAAATACCCCCGTATGCAGAGCGCCCGGACTTCTATCGCGACTTTGGGGTAGACGAGGACTTCTCCCTGGCCGGACGGGGCGCCGGCGAGTGCGGCACCGGTGTCTTTGCCGTGATCGTGGCGGACCTGGCGGAGGCCGGGAGAGCCACGGAACCGTTCGCCATGCTGCTGCCCACCGCCCGCGCTCTGCTGATCACCCGCGGCGTCGACGCGCAGGACCCGGAAGTGGTGTTCAGGGAATTTGCGACACACTTCGTCAACCCGGGGCTGGTCGGCGAGGAGTTCAGACCCTTGTTGGCTCAGGCCCACGCTTACATCCAGGGCAGGAAAGAGGCTCTGCTGGGCGCCGAAGACGCCGTGGGCCGCCTCCGGGATCGGGTCAAACTCCTCTACACCACCCTGGATGCCAATCTGCAGTTCCACCCGCCCGGAGGGCGCCTGTCAACTCCCTAGGGGTTTGCTTCTATGAGACTTGCAGCAACCTCGTAGGACTCAAGGCGCTTCCCATTCCGCCTGGAGTCCGCCGCGGCGGACTCCGGGCGTTGAAGGGCGCCGCTGCGTCGGCGCCGCGGCGGCCACGCCGATTCGATAGGCTCACGGCCTGCGACAGGGCCGCCCTCCAGGCGATCCGGCGCGTCCCGGCCGGATCGGAATGGGCACTGCGGCGGCACGTCTCATTCCGGTAGGTCCGGCCTCCAAGCCGGGGGCCCGACTGAACCCTGGCGCGTCCTGATCTGCCGGAAACCCGGCGGTGGCCATGAAGAACCTGTGAAAAGGACGCCGTACCGCAGGCGGCGTTCTCGCGAATCGCGCCCCGAGTCTTACCTTTGTTCACCCGCCGGGCAACCGCGTTCAGGCGGAGGGGTCACAGGATGACATGAGGCGCAGTTTGCAACAACCCCGCGGCAGGGTCCGCCGGGCCTTAGCGGTCAGTGTGGCCGCGGGTCTGGTGCTGGGTCTGGTTTCCTGCGGCAAGAGCCACTCGACGGCCCGCGGCCCGCGTCTGGCGCCCTATCTGGGCAAGACGATTGGCAGCGCCGACGCCCCCATCGCCATCGAGGCTATGCTGCCCGTCAACAATGGCTGCCAGGATGCCATCGGCGTCTATCTCGCCCAGGTCGCTTCACAGAACCCCGACGTGTTCCGGGTCCGCATCTTGGACATGAAGAGTGCCGAAGGCCGGGCCCTGATGGCCGCCAAGAGCATCACCTGCGCGGCGGTACTGGTCCAAGGCGCCACGCGGTTCGACCTGGGCGCGGCGGCGGGCGGCAAGGTCCTTCTCGAAGGCCCGATGGACCCCCTGGATGTTTGCCGCGTCCTGCGCTTCCAGCTCAAGACCGTAGTCGGCCGTACCGTGGTTCTCCCTGAACCGCCGGAAGACGGCAGCGCCCCGCCCGCCGAGGAGCGCAGAAAGGCAGGCTTTTGAGCGTGCGTCTCCAGCGTTGTTTCGCCCTGGCCATGCTCCTTGTCCTGGGCGCTCAGGCCGCTGAGCAGCAAGCCCTGGCGGTCCGTGGCACTGTGGTGAAAGCGGGCAGTAACCGCCCCGTGACCGAGGGCACGATCGAACTGCGCTGGCCCGGACACGAGGACCAGTTCAAACCCGTCACGGTCCCTCTGCGGGAAGACGGAAGCTACCTTCTCAACACCCGCGTTACCGTCGGCGCCGTCCCGCTGCGAGAGCTGACCGTGACCGCCTCGGCCCGTGCCTGTGAACTATTGGAGAAGCCGCTGCCGGCGGGGCCGGACGGGGCCGCGAGCGCGGCGCTGATCGTCGATTTCGGCCTGAAGTCATCGACCCTCAACGGCATTCTCGACATCTTCCACTGCTGCATTCTCACCTGGGGAATCCTGACGGTGATGCTGCCGGCCTTTCTGCTGGGGGCCGCGATCACGGCGTTTGTGCCCAGCCAGTCGGTGATGGGTCTGCTTGGGCCCGGCGCCTCGCGCTTCAAGGCCTACGGTGCCGCCGTGGGGTCGGGGATGGTGCTGTCGCTGTGCTCCTGCAATGTGGTGCCCTTATTTGCGGGCATCTGGCGGCGCGGCGCGGGCACCGGTCCGGCCTTCGCCTTTCTGTACTCGGGTCCGGCGATCAACCTGGTTGCCATCGTCTTCACCTGCCAGGTGATCGGCGTGCCTATGGGGGTGTTTCGAACCCTGGCCGTAGCCGTGATTTCCGTGGTCGTCGGGGTGATCATGGCTCGCCTCTTCGGCGACCTGTCCAAAGACCGGCCAAGCCGCGCTCCCCTGCCGACCATCAGCCGCGGGCCAAGTCCCCGGGTGACGGCGGTTCTGGTCGGGCTGCTGCTGTACCTGCTGGTGCTGGGGTCCCTCACCCTGCCGCTGACCTGGCGCCTGCTGACCACGTTGCCCGCCGCCCTGGCCATCGTCGGCTTGGCCGCGACGCGCCTGGGGCGTGATAACACCTTGTCCTGGCTCAAGGAAACCTGGCAGATGGTGCGCCTGGTGGTGCCGATCCTGCTGCCGGCGGTCCTTATCATTGGCCTGCTGGCCCTGTATACACCCCTGACCGTGACCCGCTGGATGAGCGGCAACAACGGCGTGGGGGCAAATCTGGCTGCCGCCGTCTTCGGGGCCCTGATGTACTTTCCGATCCTGACCGAGGTCGCCTTTGCCAAGGCGATGCTGAAGGTCATGGGGATGGGCATCGGGCCCGCCATGGCGCTGATCCTGACGGCGCCCGGCCTGAGCCTGCCCGGCATGATCATCGTCTGGCGCGAAATCGGCTGGAAGCGGCTGCTGGTGTACGTCGTCAGTATCACGGTCATGGCGACCCTTGCCGGGCTGTTCTTCGGGTCGGAATGGGGAACTTACATCTGCGGTTGCGCCTTCCTGGACAAGTGACCGGCCACAGCCCGGGGGCTCCGCTGGAGCCGGCGGTCCTGCTTCCCGCCTGCGGGAGGCTTCCGCCGTATCCCCCTCGCTCGGTTGATGGCATGTCTTCACAGCGGCGAAGGTGTTGGTGTCCCCCAGCGAACCCAAGGTTGGTGAGCCGATGAGCCACATCCCCCGGCGGCAGGTTCGCCCTGTCGGCCCCCCATGCGCGGCCTGCGCTGCACTGTGTTGCCGCTACCTGGCAACCGAGATCGACCCGCCACGCACCAAGCGCGACTATGACGATGTCCGCTGGTACCTCCTGCACCGTGGCGTCAGCGTCTTCCTGGATGCCGCGGGTTCCTGGTTCCTGGCCTTCGACAGCCCCTGCCTCGAGCTCGACGCCGACGGGCGCTGCCGCCGCTACGCGGTGCGCCCACGGCTGTGCCGCGAACACGGTCGCCCGCCGAACGCTTGCGAGCACGACGGTCCCCTCTACAGCGTACGCTTCGCGACCGTTACGGAGTTCGAGCACTGGTTGGATGCCCAGGGGATCGACTGGCGCTACCGCAGCGCCCGGCGACGGTCGGCGGCGCGCGCGCCGGGCTGATCGCCGCCTCGGGACCGGCCGGCCGCAGCACCGCGGGATGGGGGCGCTGGCACCGGAGGCCATGACCCCGCGGGCTGCCCTGCCCCGCCCGAGGCGCTATCGGGTGCCGATGCAGTACAGGTGGTCAAAGCCGCGCAGGTACAGCCTACCACCGGCAATGGCGGGGGTGCTGACGACGGCTTCACCCAAGGCACACTCGGCCACGGAGGTGTAGACTGCGGCGGCCTGGAAGATGCGAGTCGTGCCTTTGCGGTCCACCAGATACACGCGGCCCGCGGCGGCCACGGGTGAGGAGTAGTACCCCTCCGCGGTTTCCTGGCGCCAGTGCAGCTTACCGGTGGCGGCATCGTAGCAACTGACGACCCCGGCGCCCGTGGCAACGAAGAGGAGGCCCTGCACGGCCAGCGGGCTGGACACATCGGGCAGCTCTTCGGCGGTCTCCCAAGCGATGGTCCCCGCCTCGGGGCCGCTGAGCCGGATAGCGGCCAGAGTGACGTAGTCCGTGGTCACGAAGGCCAATCCGTTGCTGTAGGCCGGTGACGGTCCCACCTCGCCGCCCATGCACTTGCAGGACCACCGTTTGGCGCCAGTCTCCGCATCAAAAGCCTCGGCGAAGGGTTCGGCATTGAGCACCGCGACGACGCCTTTGGCCTCGCGCACCAGGATGGGCGAGGCCCAGGACGCGCGCACCTCGCGGGCCTGCTCCCACAGCGTGTTTCCCGAAGTGGCATCCAGCCCCAGCAAGCACGCCTTGCCAAAGTGGTCGTATTGCACCATGATGCGCCCACGGTGCAGTTGCAGCGAGGAGGCATGGCCGTAGGGGTTGCTGGGCACGCCGAGATTGCGAGCCCACAGCCGACGCCCGTCCCGGTCCACCACGATGAGGTCGCCGGTGGCGAAGATGGCGGCCACGCGCTGGCCATCGGTCACCGGCGTGGACGCGGCGAAGCCCGTGTCCTCACCGACCTCGGGGAGCTTCTCGGGCGAGCCGACGATCGCCGTCGTGGGGGCGGTCCATAGCAGTTTGCCGTCCTTGGCATCGAGGCAGTACAGCTCGCGGGCCTGCGCGTCGGCCCCGGTGACGTAGACGCGGTCGTTCCAAACGATCGGGCTGCTGAAGCCAGGACGGGGCAGGCGCTGCTTCCAAAGAACATTGCGGCCCGCGGGGCCATCCCAATCCGTGGGCGCGCTGCCGCTGGTAGCGCCGAGGCCGCCGATCCCCCGGAAGGCTGGCCACTGGGTCGGGTCGACATCGAACGCGGGCTCCGCGGCGCTGGCCACGGCCTTGCCGGGCGTCTTCGCCTCCGTGTCAGTCGGTGTCGTGACCCGACGTGACAGGATCAGCGCGAAAACGCCCGCGGTGATGGCAGCGGCCAGAAGCCCACGCCGCACCAAGACGCCCGTCGGATCCTCCTCGCCGGGGAGTTGGCCGGGCACCGGCGGTCGGCGCGACAGGCGCAGCAGCCCGTGCAGGGCGGCCAAGGCCAGGAGCACGGTTCCCGCCAGAATGGCGGCGCCACGACGCTGCATGGCGCGGGCTCGGAAGAAGCCGGCGCGAGCCTGCTCGTCCACCTCTCGGAAAGCCTCCTTGAGAGCGTCATCCTGCGCATGCCGGGCGGCGGCTTGCTTGAGCTGGGTCAGCGCTACCTGGTTCAGCGGATCGAGTTCACGTACCACCGCCCGGCGAGACGCGGTTTCGACCGCCGCGAAGAAGCCGGTGACCAGGCAGACGGCAAGCAGGCAGACCAGCAGTTGCCGGGCCGTGTCCCGCCAGGGACCGGGCGTCGAGGTGTAAGCTGGCATTCACGGCTCCAGAATGGGGTGCAGCCGCACCTGTTCTTTCGACCTGTGCAATAAGAGAGTCCGTCTGAAGCGCTGAAGGCGCGTTGCCATACCAGCCCAGGGCAACGCCCTGGGAATAGAATGGTTATGGGTTTGAGCCCTGTAGGGGCGAGCCA
>CAIZKT010001052.1:0-2977 GCA_903933565.1 uncultured Victivallales bacterium
CACACTTATGGCGCTGATATACGGACTCAACTCATTATCCTACAGATGATTAAGCCTACTGTGCGTCGGACGGGTTGCAGAGATGATTGCCGGTTAAGGGGGCAACGGTGGCCCCGCCGTCGGGGTGGGCGCGTGGATCATGGCCTCGACGATGCCGAAGGCCATCATGCTGGAGATCAACGAGCTACCACCGTAGCTGATCAGCGGCAGGGTGATACCGGTCGGCGGCATGAGGCCGAGGTTGACGCTGAGATGCACGAAGGCCTGAAGCACCAGCATGCCGGTGATGCCGAAGATCGTAGCGGCACGAAAGCGGTCCGTGGCCCGGCAGGCGTGGTAGTGGCCGTAGAACGCCAGGGCCAGGATCAGGATCAGAAGCGGCAGCGTGCCAAAGAAGCCGACCTTCTCGGCGGTGCTGGCGAAGACAGAATCGCTGTAGCCAAGGGGCAGGTAAGCATTGGACCAGAGGCCGTCCTCCCAGGCACGGCCGAAGAGGCCGCCGGAAGCCAGGGTGCGGCGGAACTGGACGAGGTGCCAGCCGGACGACTGGGCCGCCTGGTCTGGGTTCATGAAGGCGAGAATGCGGCGCAGGACGTACGGATAGTGCCAGAGGACGAAGGCCAGGGCTGGCATCACGGCCAGGCCGGAGGCGAGCAGGTGGCGGAGGCGGCCGCCAAAGCCCCAGTAGACCAACAGAAAAGTGAGCAGGTAGACCAGCAGCGAACCGAAGTCAGGCTGCAAGGCGATGGGCAGGCCCCACAACCCGACCAGCAGCACAACCGGCAGGAAACCGCGAACCCAGGCGCGGCGCTCGGTTGCGGTGCGGTCCAGCAGCCAGGCCAGACTCAGCACATAGACCGGCTTGGCCAGTTCGCTGGGCTGGAGGAAGTAGCCGTGCCAGGCAAACCACCCACGCATGCCGTTGATGCGAATGCCCAGCCCCAGCACCAGCAGCAGGGGCAGGTAGGCCGCCAGGCAGAGCCAGGGTAGCCAACGCCGGTAGAGGTATTCCGGGAGGTTGGCACAGGTGAGCAGGGCGGCGGTGCCCAGGGCGACCCAAAGGCCCTGGCGGGCGGCGAAGTGTCGGCCGCTGTAGCCGGTGCGGCTGGCGTTGTAGATGGCCCAGCACCCCCAGAGGCTGACGCAGAGGAAGAAGACGGAGGCGCGCGAAAGGCGCAGGGGGCAGCGTTGGGCGAGAGTCCGCAGTCTGCCGATCATGGCGAGCGTTCCTTCCGGGGCAGGGTGCGGAGGGGAAGCTGGACGTCGAGTCCCGGGCGCAGTTCGCTGACTTTCTGCCAGGTCTCTGGAAGCCAGCGACCGTCCTTGTCGAGCATGACGTGGAACGTGCCCGGCAAACCGCGGAGAATGTCATCGTACTCACGTTCGATGCCACTGATGCCCACTTCGCTGCCATCGCTTCCGTGAGCCACTCTGCCGATATACTCGCGCCATCCAGGCTCGGGCGCCAGGTGACGCCGGAAGCCGGAGGAAATCTCCATTCCGGGCACTTGGTCAGCCAGCGCTTCCAGGCGCACGGCACGCTCCGCGGGGAGGTCCCGCGCCAGTTCAAGGCGGGTGCCCAAGGCGGTGCTGGGGAGCGGCCGGGGCAGGGTGGCCGTGAGCCAGGGTTCCGCCTCGAGGATGGCGAGGAGAGCGCTGGCCTGGGCGGCGTCACGGGGAACGCGCCAATGCAGCGCGAAGACGCGGTCGGACCAGGCCAGCGGGCGGTTGTCGCGGTCGAGGATGCGACCGCGCCCGGCAGGCACGACCCCCTCGAAAACGGCCTCCCGATACATGGCTTCCAGATAGCGCTCGCGGTCGAAGACCATGAACTGCGCCAGGCGCAGCAGGATCAAGAGGCCCCAAAGGCAAAGGATGAAGAGCAGAACGGTGAGGCGGTTGCCGATCCGCAGGTCAAGGCGCGACGAGGGCTTCGGCCCGGCGCGCGGCGGGTCACTGCAGCAGGTTACGGCTGGCGTGATGGCAGGGAACACGTCCGCACCAGGAAGAGAGCCTGCCGCCCGGTCAGTTCGCGCTCTGCTGCCGGGAGCGGGTTGCCGGCCAGGTGGCGACTCCACGTGGCCAGTTCGAGTTGGACCTGCTCGAGGCGCGCGTCATGGCGACGGAGTTCCAGAGTGACCTCACGGGCGCCGGTCAGCAACAAGGCGCCAAGGACAGCCAGCAGACAGGCGCCGAAACGCCGTTTCCAGGCTTCGATGTCCGGGCTGATGCTCATGGTACGCCCTCTCTCCTGGCGACTGCCCGCGGGCAGCGCCTCCAGCCGTGCTCAGGGAGCCTGGTCAGGTTGCCGCAGTTCAGCGGCCATCTGCGCCTCGGTGCGGCGCCGTTCGTGTTCGAGCACGAGGCGCATTTCCTCGTCCCAGCGCGTGCTGTTCCAGATTTCCAGTCGGTAGCCACAGCCGACCAGGGCCGCCTCCGTTCCCGGCTCCAAACCGAGGATACTCCGGAAGGGGTGCGGGATCGTGATGCGACCCTGGTTCGAGACCCGCTCCGGTTCCGTCCACGGCCAGATCGTACGCGAGGTCCGCCGCAGGCGCACATCGGTGAGGGCCTGGCGCACGGCTTGGTCGTCCTGCCGCGACATCTCGTCCCAGACACTCTGCGGGTACACGCCCAGCGCACCCTCGGGATGAAGATGCAGCATCACGGCCGCACCCAGCCGCTCAAACTCAGCGGCGAAGCGCGGGGTGAGGCGGATCCTCCCGTTGGCGTCGATCTGACAGCGGTCCTGGCCAGCAAACTCAACCATGCTCACTCGCGCGTAATGGCCAACCTGAACACTCGCACTTTCTTCCAATACGTTCCAAACCATAACAGTTTTCGTCCAACAATGCAAGGTACTGAGTCCACTATGGGCGCAAGTCAGCTCCGTCGGTGGTGACACCTCAGGTCCTGGGTTTCAGGAAACGGCGAGACGGCGAGACGGGGAAACGGCGACTGGAGGAGACGGACAGGG
>CAIZKT010001053.1:0-7539 GCA_903933565.1 uncultured Victivallales bacterium
AGGACCGTGCACAGTGGTTCGTGGTTCAGACCATGTCTGGCCAGGAATTTCGCGTCAAGAACAGTATAGAGCGCCGCCGAGAGGTAGAAGGCGTGGCAGACTTGGTCTTGGACGTGGTGATCCCAACTGAGAAGGTTTCCGAGCGCCGCCAGGGCCGACGGGTGACCTCAGAGCGTAAGCTGTACCCTGGCTATATTCTGATGAAGGCGTGCCTGCTGGATGACAGTGGTCAGCCCAACCATAAGGCTTGGTACTTCATCCGCGACACTCAGGGCATTATCGGGTTCATGGGGGGGGAGAAGCCAAGGCCTTTGCCCCAGCATGAGGTCGATGACATGTTGGTGCAGTGCAAGGCCAGCGAAGAGGGCAGCAAGCCCAAGGTACAGTTCCAGATTGGCGAGAGCATAACGATTCGAGACGGAGCTTTTGAGAATTTTGAGGGTGTGATTGAGAATGTAGATGCGGGCCGCGGCAAGTTGCGGGTGTCGGTGACTATTTTTGGGCGCTCCACCCCGGTGGAAGTGGAGTATTGGCAGGTCGAGCGCACTTGATACGTACGGTGGCTCGGGCTATAGGCTGTAACACAGCACACGCGCTCTTGGGAGAGTCCCTGCCAACTCTGACCAGTGGCGTGAAGAAAGGGCAAGATGGCAAAAAAAGTCGTAGGCGTGGTACGCCTGCAGATTCCTGCGGGTGCAGCAAACCCCGCACCCCCCGTTGGTCCCGCCCTCGGACAGGCAGGGGTCAACATAATGGAGTTCTGCAAGCAGTTCAACGCTGCGACCCAGTCCCAGGCCGGGCTGATCATTCCGGTGGTCATCACGGTCTTTCAGGATCGGTCCTTCACGTTCTTGACCAAAAGTCCTCCTGCGGCCGTGCTGCTAAAGAAGGCAGCCAACTTGGCGAGTGGGTCCAAGACAGCGGGTCGGGAGAAGGTCGGCAAGGTCACGAGAAAGGACCTTGTGCAGATCGTCGAGATTAAGAAGGACGACCTGAATACGACGGACGTGGACGCGGCTGTGAGGATCATTGCTGGCACGGCGCGCAGCATGGGAATCGAGGTGGCCGATGAAGAGAAGTAAGCTCTATCGCGCCCGGCTAGCATGTATCGACCGGCAATCACGGTATCCCCTTGCAGCTGCCGTTAAGCTGCTAAAGGGGATGCAGGTGCCAAAGTTTGACGAAACCGTGGAGATCGCGTTTAGGTTAGGCATCGATCCGCGCCAGTCCGACCAAGTAGTTCGTGGTGCGATCATGCTGCCTAAAGGTACGGGAAAGAAGGTTCGGGTTGCGGTGGTAGCCGAGGGTGAGGCCGCGCAGAAGGCACGTGATGCTGGTGCGGACGTTGTCGGCTTTGAGGACCTGTTGGAGCGCATTAAGGGTGGGTGGCTCGAGTTCGACGTGCTGATTGCTACCCCCGACGCCATGCGAGTGGTGCGGACGTTAGGGCGACTGCTGGGTCCGCGTGGGCTGATGCCGAATCCGAAGACTGGAACCGTGACCGATAACACGGGCACTGCCGTGCAGGAGTCTAAGGGGGGGCGCGTCGAGTATCGGTGTGATCGTGCCGGATGCGTGCACATGCCAATCGGCAAGGTGAGTTTCACGCCGGAGGACTTAGTAGAGAACGCAGAGGTGGCGACTCATACCGTACTGCGTGCGCGGCCGGCGACGGCTAAAGGCACGTATGTGCTGTCAGCTACCCTTTGCGCTACGATGAGTCCTGGTATACGGCTGGACCTCAAGGACATGGTGAAGGCATAGGACAGATGAGAGCAGAAAAGACACAACTAGTTCAGGACATCCGAGCTCTGGTCGAGTCGTCTTCCAGTCTGTTCTTGATCGGGTTTAAGGGCCTGACGGCGGCTGACTTCCGGGCGCTGCGCAGCGCGCTCAGAAGCTGTGGCAGCGAATGCCATGTGGTTCCCAACCGTCTGCTGAGAATAGCGGCGGCGGGCAGCGGACTGGCTGCACTGGGGCGGTCGGAGTTGAAGCTTGATACAGCGCTGGTTAGTGGGGGTGTC
Organism: uncultured Victivallales bacterium; assembly: GCA_903933565.1. GTDB lineage: Bacteria > Verrucomicrobiota > Lentisphaeria > Oligosphaerales > JAFGRS01 > CAILUI01. The sequence goes on from CAIZKT010001053.1 coordinate 2,025, forward strand.
GACCCGGTCGGGGTTGCGAGGGCGCTGCGCGACTTTGCCAAGACTCGACCGGGTGCCGTCATCAAGGGGGCGGTGGTTGAGGGTAAGTTCTGTTCGGGCGCACAGGCGTCTGCCCTGGCAGAGCTCCCGCCTAAAGAAGTTCTGCAGGCGCAACTATTAGGGTTGCTGCAGACTCCCGCCACGCAGATGGTTCAAGTGCTAAACGCCAAAGTTGCAAGCGTAGTGTTTGTGCTGAATGCGTATCTGAGTCAGAAAGAGAAAGCAGCCTGATAAAGCGCAGAGGAATCCAAGCATGTCTGACGAAAACAACGTGGTCGTGTCGGAGGAGATGGAAAAGTTCATCTCCTACGTCGAGAAGCTCACGGTACTTGAGCTGTCGCAGTTGGTGAAGGCCCTTGAGCGGAGGCTGGGTGTCAGCGCTGCTGCTCCCGTGGCCACTGCTGTGGCTGCGGCTCCGGGCGCGGGTGGATCGGGCGCAGCGGCAGCGGAAGAGAAGACGGAATTTGATGTGATCCTGGTTGCAAGTGGTGAGAAGAAGATATCTGTGATCAAGGTGGTTCGTGAAATTACGGGCCTTGGTCTGAAAGAGGCGAAGGACCTAGTCACTGACGCCCCAAAGACGGTAAAAGACAGTGTCACGAAGGAAGAAGCCCAGAAGATGAAGGCTAAGCTTGAGGAGGTTGGTGCGACGGTCGAATTGAAGTGATCGTTTGCTGCTTCGCACAGTGCGTACAGCATTTAGAATGGGGGGAGGTCGGCTATGGCCGACCTCTCTGCCTTACTTTGTCGTGTAGATGGGACCGACTGGCTCTCTTTCTTGGGTAACCTTTCCACGTGAGGCGCACAGCATGGTTGAACGAGTCAATTTCGGGAAACTTCGGGACGTCCTTGAGGTGCCCGATCTGATCGGGATTCAGCTGCAGTCTTACGCAGAGTTTCTGCAGTTGGACGTCCCTGCGGAGCAGCGCGAGAGCAAGGGCTTCCAGGAGGTTTTTCTAGAGGTCTTTCCGATTGAGAGCTTTGACCAGAACTGTGTCTTGGACTTTGTTCGCTACGAGATTGGTGAGCCCAAGATTCCGCTGGTTGACTGCATGAAGGACGGGGGGACCTTTGCGGCACCTCTTCACGTTGTGTTTCGCCTGAAGACGGCGAAAGACACCAAGGAAGAGCGCGTCTACATGGGGGACATTCCCATTATGACGGAGCGGGGGAGCTTCGTCATAAACGGGGCTGAGCGCGTAATCGTAAGTCAGTTGCACCGGTCGCCGGGTATTTGCTTTGAGAAGTCCCGCCACGCTAGCGGCCGTCAACTGTACTCTTTCCGAGTGATTCCGGACCACGGATCTTGGATGGAAGTACAGTTTGACATCAACGATCTTATGTTTATCTACTTGGACCGGCGTCGGCGTCGTCGGAAGTTCTTAATCACCACTTTCCTGCGAGCGATTGGCTACGATACGACGCAGGATTTGCTGAGCGTGATGTACAGCATCCGGAAGGTGGCGGTTTCAAAGTTGATGAAGGTAGAAGACCCGTCCGTCTACTACACTGCCGATGCGGTGTTTGCGGTTGATAGTGCCAAAGGAAGTGGCCCAAAGGGCGGCGCCGTAGAGCCGATTGCGCCGGCGCTTGAGTCGCTGAATATGGAGTTGCTGACCACCCTGAAGCAGGCCGGGGTTAGCAGCATTGCTGTAGTGGATACCGCTGAGTTGGGCAGTTCGTTTGTACGTTGCCTACAGCGTGACCCGACCGGCACTACGGAGGACGCGCTGAAGGAGATATACCGCCGCCTGCGGCCTGGAGATCCCCCGAACGTCAACAACGCGCGGCAACTCTTTAAGCGGTTATTCTTCGATGTTAGGCGCTATGATCTCGGGCTGGTTGGGCGTCACAAGATCAATCAAAAACTGGCAGATATTTTTCAACTTCTCAAGCTAGCGCCGCCGGCTGAGGCTGTGCGTACATTGGCGAAAGAGGACTTGGTTGCCGGGACTGCGTACATGATGAAACTCCAGAACGAGAACGGTCCGGAGGACGACATCGATCATCTTGGTCGCCGCCGCATTCGTACCGTTGGCGAGTTGCTGCAGAATCAGTGCCGCGTGGGGCTGGTGCGTACGGAGCGTTTGGTGCGTGAGCGCATGACTTTGTTTGACATGAACGCAGAAGAGGTCACACCTGCAAAGCTTGTGAATCCGAAGGCGTTGGCGGGAGTTATCAGGGACTTTTTCGGGCGTAATCAACTTAGCCAATTTATGGATCAGACGAACTGCTTGGCGGAGTTGACGAACAAGCGTCGTCTAAGCGCCTTGGGGCCGGGCGGACTGAGCCGTGAACGGGCGGGTTTTGAGGTGCGGGATGTACACTCGAGCCACTACGGACGGGTCTGCCCCATTGAGACTCCTGAAGGTCCTAACATCGGCCTGATATCGTCTCTGGCGCTTTATGGCCATATTAACCGGTTTGGGTTTATCGAAACGCCTTACCGCCGTGTCAAAGACGGGCGGGTTACCGACGAGATCGACTTTCTGGCTGCGGACGTCGAGGAGCGCTATGTGATTGCTCAGGCAAACGCGCCGCTCGACGACAGGGGGCGGTTCCTCAACGAATACGTGCTGTCGCGTCATCGCGGAGACTCGGGCGAGCACCCTGCGAAGGACGTGCAATATATGGACGTATCGCCCAAGCAGCTAATCAGTGCCGCGGCTGGTTTGATTCCCTTCCTAGAACACAACGATGCGAACCGTGCCCTCATGGGCTCAAATATGCAGCGTCAAGCGGTGCCATTGATCAGGGCGGAGTCCCCGTACGTAGGGACAGGTCTTGAAGGTGTTGCGGCGCGCGACTCGCGGGCCGTGCTCGCCGCGGACCGCGATGGAATTGTAGCTAGTGCTACGGCTGAGCGCATTATCGTGACCCCCGATGGAAAGCTCCCTGCTGACACCGGCGACACGGATCTCGTACGCACCTACCAGCTCTACAAATTCATGCGCTCAAATGCGTCGACCATAATCAACCAGCGGCCTGTGGTGCGGACAGGAGATCGCGTGAAAGCCGGTCAGGTGATTGCGGATGGCGCCAGTACCGAGGGTGGCGAACTGGCGCTAGGACGTAATGTCAAGGTGGCTTTTATGCCTTGGCACGGCTACAACTTTGAAGATGCCATCGTCCTCAGTGAGCGGCTCGTCAAAGATGACGTTTACACGAGTATCCACATTAGCGAGTACGATATCGTTGCTCGGGACACGAAGCTCGGCCCTGAAGAAATCACCAGGGACATTCCAAATGTTGGTGAAGAGGCACTGCGAAACCTCGACAGTGAGGGGGCTATTCGTATTGGTGCCGAGGTCAAGGCCGGGGACATCTTAGTCGGTAAGATCACCCCGAAAAGCGAGACTGAACTTGCGCCTGAAGAGCGGCTCTTGCGGGCCATTTTCGGGGAGAAGGCGGCTGACGTTAAGGATAGTAGTTTGGTGGTGTCCGGTGGTTGTTCGGGCATCGTCATGGACGTCCGTATCGAGCGGCGGGTCGACCCGACGAAGGAGAAGATGAGTCGGCAGGAGATTCGTCGGCAGATAAAGGACGCAGGCGGTGCCCACAAGACACAGTTGGGTGAGACCCTTGATGAGTTGGCGGACAAGCTTGCGGACATTCTACTCGGTTCGAAGCTCACGGTGTGCGTATATAGTTCCGAACGGGCTGGCGGCGGAGAAATTATACCCGCCGACCGCAAGATAACCAAGGTGATGCTTAAGCGGTTGGCGCAGAACTATGACAGTTACACCATGGCTGATGGCCCCGCTAAGGATCAGATAGATGATGTATTGAAAGCGTTTCGCATCCGCATCCGTGATATCACCATGCGGCGCGATGAAACCATCGAGCGCCTGGAGAAGGGTGACGGTTCCGACCCTGGCGTCATCAAGAGCGTCAAGGTCTACGTGGCCAGTAAACGGCGTGTTTCAGTCGGAGACAAGATGGCTGGGCGTCATGGCAACAAGGGTATCGTTGCCAAAGTCGTGCCGGTGGAGGATCTGCCGTTCATGGCGGACGGTACGCCGGTGGACATTGTGCTCAACCCGCTGGGCGTTCCGAGTCGCATGAACGTTGGCCAGGTGTTGGAGACCCATGTAGGCTGGGCCGCCAGTGTGCTGGGGCTTAAGGTTGCAAGCCCTGTCTTTGACGGCATGAGTGAGGCCCGAATCCATGAGCTGTTGCGTGAGGCGAAGAGGGCTAAGGTGGACGAGATGGGCTGGTCAGTGGCAGCTGACGGGCGGGTGCTGGACGAGGCTGGGCGTGACCGTAGTGAAGGGTTTGTCGGTGATGATGGAAAGACGCGGTTATATGATGGGCGCACCGGAACGCCATTCGCCCAGCGGGTGATGGTTGGCCAGATCTATATGTTGAAGCTTGACCACTTGGTGGTAAATAAGATTCATGCTCGTGCCGTGGGGCCGTACTCCCTTGTGACGCAGCAGCCGCTGGGTGGTAAAGCGCAGCATGGCGGGCAACGTTTCGGTGAGATGGAGGTGTGGGCTCTAGAGGCCTACGGGGCGGCGCACACCTTACAAGAGATGCTGACGGTAAAGAGCGATGATGTAGTCGGGCGGACCAAGATCTACGAGTCGATCATGCGGGGCGACAACACGTTGGAAGCCGGTACGCCGGAGAGTTTCAACGTTCTCATGCGCGAGATGATGAGCTTGTGCCTGGATGTGCGGGTTAAGCATGGCAAGGCGGCGCTGGCGTAGCGCAGCGTTTGACGGCATCGGATATCACAACACGAGGGGACGTGGTCCCATCAGTACGTGGAGGGCAGCTGCCTTGGATAATAGTGCACTGCGACAAGTCTTGGGCATTGACGAAGCCGAAGAGCAGACGTGCGTGACGATAGGCGTAGCCTCGCCCGAGACGATTCGTTCGTGGAGCCGGGGTGAGGTCCGCAATCCGGAGACCATCAATTACCGTTCCTTCAAGCCGGAGAAGGGCGGCCTTTTCTGTGAGCGCATCTTTGGTCCGACGCGAGATTGGGAGTGTAATTGTGGCAAGTATAAGCGCATTAAGCATAAAGGAATTGTGTGTGATCGGTGTGGCGTGGAAGTTACGCAGTCCCGCGTACGGCGTGAGCGTATGGGGCACATCGAGTTAGCCGTTCCTGTTTCGCACGTTTGGTTTTTCAAGTGTATGCCAAGCCGAATTGGGCTCATGTTGGACATGACCGCGCGCGCCTTGGAGCGCGTTATGTATTACGAAGACTGGATTGTAACGGATCCAGGTGACACGCCACTCCAGCGCTGTGCGCTGCTCAACGATGAGCAATATCGCGAGGCGCGCGAGACCTATGGCGACGCCTTCAAGGCTGGTATGGGCGCTGCGGCTATGCAAGAACTGCTAGGGCAGACTGACTTGGCGGCGCTGCGTGCCCAGTTGGATGACGAGATGGGTAACACGAAAAGTAAGGCCAATCGTAAGAAGATCGCTAAGCGTATGCGTCTTGCCGAGGGATTCTTGCAGA
>CAIZKT010001054.1:0-5208 GCA_903933565.1 uncultured Victivallales bacterium
CATGACCGCCAGAGAACTCCGGTGACGCGGCAGGGGATTCTGCCCTTCGTCATGGGGCATTGGGCATTCGACCTTCCGCGGTTCTCATACCAGCAAACCCCTACGGAGCTGACTTGCGCCCGGGACGGGCGCCGTCGAGCAGAAACTGGCACAAGCGCGCGCAGCAACCATAGTATCAACGCGTACAACCGTTCTGTTGAGCCGGCCCGAAACAGGAGATTCCAACATGCTGCCGACCGTGGATTTCTGCGGACTGAAGATGACGAGGCTGTTGATCGGGGCAAACCCCTTCGGCGGGTTCAGCCACCAGAATGCGGCGCGCGATACGGCGATGAAGACGTGGCACACCCCTGAGCGCATCAAGGAGACCTGGGGCCGGGCCTATGCCGCCGGCATCAACTCCTTCGTGTCCAACAACGAAACCCCGCACGTGATTCAGGCCGTGACCGACTACCTGGCCGACGGCGGGCCGCTGCAGTGGGTCGCCCAGCTCAGCAACCGCAGCTTCCCGACGATGGAAGCGACGGTCGACCGCGCCATCGAGATTGGCGCCAAGGCCGCCTTCTTCCACGGCGGCATCGCCGACGATCTCTATTCCAAGCGCGACGCCAAGACGCTCCAGGCCTGGGTCGAGCACGCTAAGTCCCGCGGTCTGCCGATCGGGGTTGCCGGACACGCCCCCCAGACGCACTACTGGATCGACAGCCTCAACCTGGTCGACTTCCACATGGTCTGCTTCTTCGACTGCGGCAGCCTGCACGCCGGCAAGGGTGACAAGTTCCACCTGGCCGACATCTTCCCCGCCGCTGAGTGCTGTCGCCGGCTGCAGAAGCCCTGCATCGCTTACAAGATCCTCGGCGCCGGGCGCCTCGACGCCGCCATGGCCTTCGAGTTCGCCTTCGAGAACATCAAGCCGGGCGATGTCGTCAACGTCGGCATGCACCGCGGCGACAACGACAACATCGTCGAGGAGAACGTCGCCATCGTGCGGCGCCTGCTCGGGGCCTGAGACGGTTCCGACCGGATACACAAGACTGGCTAGAGCCGCAACTGCGGGTCTGGCGCGTCTCAGCCCTGGCGTCTCAGCCGGTACGTCCGGCCCGGCGCCAGTGCCGTGTGACGTCTTCTCCCCAGTCCCAGGCGGCCCGTGCCAGGGCCGCGACGAGGCAAGCCGCCGCTGCCCATACCTGGCCGCTGTACCAGACCAGCAGAAAGACCGCAGCCAGAAGGAGCGGTTGCCGCTGCCGGCGCAACCGCAGCAGCGCCCCTGCCGCCGCTGCCAACGCCACCGCCAGGAGCGCGCCTTCGCCCGTCGATCCGAGGCTCAGGATGCTGACGCGGGAGAAGCCGTACCCGGACGGACTGGTGCATAGCAGCGTCACCCCCAACAAGGCGGGCAACACCCAGGCGCCCTCCCGCGGCGCCTCCCGGCGGCTCTCCAGACAGACCACCGCGGCAACCAGCGCCGGGAAGGCGATGAGGATGAAGCGGGTGGCGTCACAGAAGCTATTGGTGTAGCCGGCAAAGAAGGCGATCATCGGCACCGCCCAGAGAGCCAGCCCGGTGCGCAGTTCGCGGTCGGGCTGCCACAGCAGCGCCAGGCCGCCGGGAACCACGTACAGGTAGTTGCTGTGCATCAGGTACTGCAGGTGTACCGGCACGCAACGCCACTCGAAGCCACTGGCAGCATCCGTGCTGTGCAGCACGTAGGGAAACGTCCACGCGGACCCGAACTGCAGCCGATTCACCATCCACTGCGGCGCAAACACGGCGGCGAAAGCGCCCAGAGCGATGGCAACCGCGGGCACAGCGTGTCGCCACTGCGCCAGACGCGCCCGGTCGGCACGCCACAGAAACCAGGCCAGCGCCGGCGCCATGTACACGCAGTTGAGGCGCACCAGACAGGCCGCACCCAACGTCGCGCCGACCACAGCCCGGCTGCGCTGGTCAGGACGAGACCTCACGGCGAGCCACAACGCCAGCAACATCAGGAACAGCGCCGGCACATCGCTCATGGCATTGAAGCCCATGGCGATGAGTTCGGTGTAGAGCTGAAAGCAGAAGGTTACGGTCGGCAGGTCCACGAACGACTTGAACAACCTGTCATCCCAGTACTCAAACCGATGGTAAATGAGCGGCAGCAGAAGCCACAGGCAGGTCGCGGCGAGCGCTTTGCCCGCAGACCCCGTAAGCCGACGCAGAATGGCCAGGATCAGCAGCGCGCAAGCCGGCATCACGACGAACCCGTTGAACCCACTGAACGGAATGATAAGGTCGAATGCCGAGGTGGCTTGGAAGAACCACACAAAAGGCACATAGAGCAGGGGCAGGCCGAGGGTGAAACGCCAGGGCCCCTGCAGGGAGCCGTTCAACAGGTCGCGCGCCACCTCAAAGTAGCCGAGTTCATCACACGGGGTGGCCACCACCTGATGGGCGCCGAGGAGGATGCCGAGCAGCCGCCCCCAACCCAGGCTGACCACCAGCACCCCCTGCAACCCGGCCACCAGCGTCGGCAGAGCTATCCCCGTCCGCCGCGATAGGCCCCGCAACCAGCGCGGCAACAACGCCAGCGCCGCGGCCGCCGCCAGGAGCAGATCCAGGACCCAGAGGACCTGCAGCCCAACCGCGGACCGCCGGACCGCGCTCACGCCGCCCACGCCGGACGCGGTTTCCACCGCCCGCAGCTCGGGACAGAGCCAGCCTTCCGTCCCATCGTCCAGTTCAACCAAATCGAAGCGGTAGTACCTCGATAGCGGGTGACGGTTATCGAAGAAGGTGTGCTGGCCCCGCGACTCCAGCGGCCGCGACGAGCGGATGACGCCGATCCTCCGCGCCCCCGCCTCAGGCGCCGCCAGCACAACACTGCCAGGGACCGGCAGCACCATGCGTGCGGCAAGCCCCGGAGACAGGGCGCAGGCGAGCCCCATGACCAAGATCCATGAAGAGGAACGCGTCATCCGTCGAGGCGCTCAGCACCGCCCCATTTTCCGCAGCGCGGCCAGACTGCGCGCCGAGACGTCAAAGCCAAGGCCGTCCGGGCCGCCCTCTTCGACGACGTACCAGGCCACGGGTTGCGTGCTGTCGCACAGCCGGAAAATCTCCGGCCAGTCCGCGACACCCTCACCGATCACACAGCCTGGCTTGCCGTAGTCCTTGAGATGCATCGACGCGGCGCGCCCGGGAAAGGTCTTCAGAATCTTCACCGGGTCGCCGCCGCCACCAGCCGAGTTGCCGATGTCAAGCTGCATGACCACCTCGGGCTGAGTCAGGCGGAAGAGGTGATACCAAGACTGCTCGCCCTCGACCATGACAAAGTCGAATGGATGCGCGTGGTAGCCGCTGAACAGACCGAGCGGCTTGAGCTTGGCCGCGGCCTCGTTGAGGATGCCCGCCAGTTCCCGGATACCGGCCATGGAACTCATGCGTGCCTTGTCGCCGGCGATCACCAGAAACCGGTTCCCCAGGAGCTGGTTCAACTCGATGGTGCGCGCCAGGTTGTCGCCCTGCAGTGCAACCGTGTTGACGTGCATACCACAGCACGTCAGATTGTTGTCATCGAACACCTTGCGAAGATCAGCCCCGGCCCAACCTTGCCAGGCCACCGCGTCGCCGCTGTAGCCCCAGGGCTCGGCGCCCTGGTAGCCGAGCTTGGCAACCGCCTTCAGGGTCTCCGGAATGCTCTTGGCACACTCGCCGCGGACCGCGTACAACTGCAACGCAATGGGAACTCGTTTCGCCATAGGAAGTCTCCGTGTTCCGTGTCGGGATGATACCGCCCTTGCCGGGCTTCGATCGGGGTTCATGACCGTTTCCCCAGGCCGCTGGCCTGGGCTGATGGATGGCCTTCAGCCTGCCGCTCTCACTTCCAGACCTTCTCGGGGGTGTAGGGGTCAATCGCCGTGCTCTTGGAGGTCTTCCTGATCTCGTCCGCGCTCACCTCACGACCCAGCCGGGTGGACATGAAGATGCCCTCGCTGATCAGCGCGGTGTTCAGGGCGTATTCGTGCGTCGGCAGCAACGGCACCTTGCCCAGCAGAGCGCCGATCCAGTGGTTCTGGGAGGAGTCGTACCAGACACTCTCCGGGAAGCACGAGTGCCAGCGCGTGTCCGAGCCGGCCAGGTCGAAGGTGGAACTCATGGGCATGTCGGCAGCGCTCGAGAAGAAGGTCAGGGGGTTGAGCTTGATGCCGCCCTTGCTGCCCAGCACCTTGCTTGCCTCCTGGCCGTCGTGGTGGACCGCCCAGGTCTCCTCAATGTCAAAGGAAATCCCGCCCTCGAGACGTACCCAGCCCAGCCCCATCTCTTCAACGCTGAAGTTGCTGAACGTGCGGCGGTCTTCGTACATATCAAGCTCCTGGTGCGTCGAGCCGGTGACGGTCAGGACCTTCGGGTTCCCCACCAGGAATAGGATGTTGGCAATGTGGTAGATGCCCATGTCGAACAGGGCGCCGCCGGCGCAGATCGACTTGTCCACGAAGTTCGCCGTGCCGTAACCATCCACGAACGGCCGCCCGCGCCGCCGGTAGCCGAACGAGCGGGCGTAGTAGAGCTTGCCGAGCTGCCCATCGTCGATGAGGCGCTTGGCGCCGCGGCTCTCGGGTGAGAACAGCGTGGTCATCTGGACGCTGAGCTTGCGCTTGTGCTTCTTGGCGGCCTTGTACATGTTCTCGGCGTCGCGGTACGTCCCCGCCATCGGCTTCTCACAGTAGACATGCTTGCCCGCCTCCAGGGCGGCGATGGTCAGCGGCGCGTGCTTGTTGTTATGCACGCAGACGTCCACCGCGTCAAGGTCGTCACGGTTCAGCATTTCCTTGAAGTCGGCGTAGCCGTTGGGGATGCCGAAGCGGTCCTGGGCCGCCTTGACCTTCTCCGGGAACAGATCCGCCACCGCCACCATCTTGACCTGCGGCATATCCTTGTACCGCGTCATGTGGTGCGTGGCAATCTGCCCGGCGCCGATGAGTCCTACCCGAATCGTGTCGCTCATGGTCGGTCACCTTCCTCAGGTTGTGCGCTGGCACGCCCGCCGACGGCGGACGTGAATCTGACCCCGCTACGCTAGCGCCACAGCGCTCGGCACGCAAACGCGAGCTGCGGGGGCGCATGTCAGCTCCGTAGGGGTTCGCTTGTCTGAGAACCGCAGAGGGTCGAGGGCCTGCCCGCCGTGCTGGGTCGAGAGACCAGGGGGGACGCAGTGTCCGAGTCCCC
>CAIZKT010001055.1:0-3331 GCA_903933565.1 uncultured Victivallales bacterium
CGCGAGGAGATGCCGGTGACGTTCGGCCGGTGCTCGGTTGGGGACGTGCCAGCCCCGGCGACCACGCCATCGGCGACGCAGCCGAAGACCAGCGGCAGGTCGGTGATCTGCCGCAGTGCCGCCTGCAGGGCCGGGGTGGAGATGGTCATGACCAGGTCGGGCCGCTCGGCGCGGACGGCGGTGACAATGCTGGTCAGGGTGGTCATATCGCCCTGGGCGTTGAGGGTGCGTAGGGTGAGGTCGCGTCCTTCCTGCAAGCCTAGTTTCTTGAAGCCGTCTCGGACCCCGCGCTCGGTATCGGTAGCGAACTGGGCATCGTTGTAGCGCACGATACAGACGGTCCAGGGCCGGGCGGGGGACTTGGCCGCCGACGGCGTGGGTGTGGGCGTGGGCGTGGCGCTGGGAAGGTCCGGGGTGGCGCTGTCTGGGGGAAGGCGGAGGGTCTCAATGGGCAGGTCGCGCGGCGACAGGCCGGCCAGCACCTTGGCGGCCAGGCGTCCGGACTGTGCCCCCCAGGCCGCGTAGAGGTCAAGGGCGCTGCGTGCGGCGTCGGGGCCGGGGGCGCTCTCGAGTCGGCGTTCGGTGGCCGGATCGGCGAGCACCCCGGCACAGTGGGCGGGGCGATTTCCCGAGATCAACAAGGCCCGTGCCGCGGGGCCGCTCGCCGCGGTGAAGACGAGGGGGATCGTGGGGCTGAGCTGCGCCGCGACCAGGAGCGCGGGGGTGGTGACGGTGACGACGAGGTCGGGGGCTTCGGCGCGGGCGGCCGCCAGGAGGGCCGGGAGCTGCGTGGCCTCGTCCTGCGCCTCGAAGCGCTTGACGGTGAAATCGTCCTTTTCTTTGAACCCCGCCTCGCCCAGGCCGCGCCGCAGGCCCTGTTCGGCGGCGTCGAGCAGGGGAGTGCGTGTCAGGGTGATGAGGGCCAGGCGGAACGGCCGCCCCAGGCGGGCGCTGGCGTGGTGGTAGAAGCTGGCCTCGCGCAGCAGCTCTGGCGGCAGGGTGACCCCGAGGCGGGCCGCCGCGGCCAGGTCGACGGTGGTTTCCATCTCCGTAGTGGGTTCGAAGGGCATGGTGGCCGGGTTTTCGCCGAGGAGGACGCGGGCGGCCATCTGGCCGGTGTGGCGGCCTTCGCCCTGGGGGCTGGCGCCGCAACTGTAGAGGGCGCCGGAGCCCATTTCGCTGAAGTCATCGGCGACCACGGGGAGGCGGTGCCGCTGGCAGACTTGATCGAGTGCGGCAAAGCCGCTGACCACGGTATTATCGGCCATGCCGAAGACGGCCTCGACGTTGGCGCTCAGCAGCGACTGGGCGGCCTGGGAGATCTCGCTGGAGTTGGCGATGGTACGTTCGACCAAGCTCATGCCGCATTCGGCCAGCAGCGCCCGGGCGGTCTCCTTTTCGCGCATCGAATTCGCATCGGAGGGGCTATAGACCACCCCGACCACTTTACAGGCGGGGTAAAGGGTCTTGAGCCAGCGGAAGAGGGTTGGGGAGGGGGCCGTCCAGACCGCGCCGGTGACCCGCGGCAGGTGGTCGGTGTAACTCTTGCCGGCACCGGCCTCCACGGGGGAAGAAACGGCGCCGAAGACCACCGGCATCCGCGGTTTGCAGGCGAGGATAGCGCCAAGGCAGGGCGTACACAGCGGGATGATTAGATCCAGTTCCTGGTCGGCAAGCTGGCGGGCCACCTGCGGGAGCAGCGACATGTCGCCGTTGGGATGGAGGCTGCTCAGGACCAGATTGCGGCCCTCGATAAAGCCGGCGGCGCCCAGCGTTTCGCGGATGCCAGCGTTGAGTTGGTCAAACATGGGGTGGGCGCCGAAGGGCAAAATGCCGACCTTGTAGATGCGGCCGGGCTGTGGCAGGCGAGGGGCGGGTGGGGTGACCGCCGCGGCGGGGGTTGCCGGGGCGGGGGTCGTGGCGGCGGTTGCGGCGGCTGCCGAGGCCTGGGCTTGGGCGCGGATCTCCGCCGGGATGGTCCAGCCTGCGAGTTCTGAGGTCACGGCTTCATTGACCGTCAGCACTTCGGGGACGAGGTTCTCGACGCCGAAGGTCTGCGGACTCGTCCCGTGCAGGATTTTTCCGCCCATCTCACCCACCGCGATGCCGACCTGCTTGTACGAGGCGCCGAGGCCGAAGAGGGCGCCCTTGGCCGTATCGCTGGGATCGTTGCTGAAGACAGGGACTTTGGCGGCGCGGGCGGCGCCGACGATGGCGCTGAGGGCGGAGGTAGCCACCGAGTCGCCGCCGACCCAGACGGCCTCGGCCCCTCGCGCCAGGACCGCGCGGATGGATTCCGGTATTTCCGAGGTATTGCCGGCATTGGCCTCGAGCAGCTCGATCCCGAGTTCCTTGCAGATGGCGCGGGCCTTGTGTACCTGGGCTTCGGAGTTGGTCTCGCCCGGATTCCAGACGACGCCGATCTTGGTCACCCGCGGGTTCATCCGGCGGGCGATGCGAAAGGTGCGCTCGACCGGCTGGAAGGTGCCCACGCCCACCAGGTGAGGCGGGTGTTGTTCGGGCTTGGGGCCGCTGATACCGACGCCGGCGCCGTAGGGGTCGGTAACGCAGCCGAAGACGTGGACGACGCGTCCGGCCGCGTTGGCCTTGGCCTGGGCCTGCAGGGCGAGGGTGCTGGCGGTCAGCACCAGGTCGTATCCTCCTCCGGCCAGGTCCTGCGCCATGGCGTTGCCGGTGGCATTGTCGCCGGCCGCATTGAGGAGGCGGATGTCGGCGTTGCGGCCCGCCGCGAAGCCTTGCTGGCGGAGTCCCTCGAGGATGCCGGCCACGGTGTGGTCCTGAAGGTCGGTCGAGGCCCACTGCATGACCGCCAGGCGCAGCCGTTTCTCCGGGGCAGCAGCGGCGCGGGGCGCGTTCCGCCGTCGGCCGAGGTCGGAAAGCAGCAGCAGGCCGGACGCCAGGGCGATCAGGGTCAATCCCAGCCAGAGGTTTTTCACTAGCTTTAGCAACGTCCTGCCCTTTGCTTTCGGGACCTCGAGATCCGGCGGATTTGAGGCGTGTTCCTGGGCTTCACTTGGTCGGGTCGGTGACGTCTTGGGCTTTCTGTAACAGTTCAGGAGACAGCGCCAGGCCGAAGCGCTTCAGCAGAATCGGGTTGATCAGCAACACTTCGGTGGGGGTATTGGCAAAGGGGATGCTTTTGGGAGGCTCGCCGCGCAAGACTCTGACCGCCAGCGCAGCGGCGGCGCGGCCGGTGTCGTAGAAATCACGGGACAGGGCCAGGGCGGCGCCTTCGCGCAGTCCGGCGCTATCGAAGCAGAGAAAGGCCAGGTTCGCCGCCTCGGCGCGTTTGGCGATCTGGGCGTATCCG
>CAIZKT010001056.1:0-21772 GCA_903933565.1 uncultured Victivallales bacterium
ACTTCCACTTGATTTGAGTACGCCTGTATGGATGCGTGACACCCAGTTGGCCCGGTCGCGCCCGGGGCGCAGAAACGCCTCCATGAAGGTGCGGGTGTAATGCCGGCCGCCGCGGCTGCTCATGAACACGCCATCCGAGACCTCGCCGGCATACTGCGGCACAATGCCGTACTCGGCCACCTCACGGTCCGCCAAGGTCTTCCGGCCCGGATTGAAGCGCTTAGGAAACGCCAGGTACAGGTGCGGTGCGCGAAAATACGGCGCCGTGGCGTTGGTGTAGAGCTCCTCCGGCTGGGTGCGCCCGTAGTCCATCCACTCGAAATCGGTCCAGTTCACAAAGTCCTCAGAGCGCATCCGGCTGATGGTGCGCACGCCCTTGAACTCGGTGGGGTCGCTGGCGCCAGCCCAGGTCCTGAAGTAGCTCAGGTAACAGCCCTCATGCTCTGACCAGAAAGCGACATTCTGCGAGTCAAAGGCGCCTTGGGTCAACACCGGTTCGGAGCGCAACGCCTGCCAGCGGATGCCGTCGGCAGAGACAAACGCGCCCAGGGCGGACTTGCCCTGCCAACCGACCAGACCCAAGGCCTTGAAGCGCTCTGCCGCGGGCACCCCGGGCCGACGGTCCAGAAAGGGCGTGAAATTGTGCGTCCCCTGCCCCTCGCCGCGCCGGATGATGTTGCTCGGCCCGCCCCCCTCGACCGGATACAAACCCAGGTCCGGACGCGCAAAGGTGACCCCATCCCGGCTGGAGGCATAGCAGGTGACCTCCGGGGCCGTGCCGTCCACGCGGGGCACGCCGCGGTAGTAGAGGTGGACCGTATCGCCGTCCTGGATCACGGTCGGATAGCCGACGAAGCAGCCCTCCCACGGCTGGTCGAAGCGCAGTGCGAGGTTGGCGAACTGCGGGTGATGAAGCTGCAGCCGGGCCCCCTGGCAGCTCTCGACCAGCGCCTCGTCAACGAACAACTCCAACCGAGTGCCCAGATTCAGTGCCCGCATGCGGTGTTCTCCTCTGCTCTTTACCCCAAAAGGCCGCGACGCACCGCGTCAAACAGCAGTACGGTAGCCGCCTGGGCCGCATTGAGAGACTCGGCGGCGCCGGGCATGGGAATGGTGACATGGGGGCCCAGGCCCAGGTCCGCGATACCCGTGGCCTCATTACCGATCACCAGCGCCGCCCGCAGCAGCCCAAAGGCCGGATCAAAGCAGCTCAGCCCGGCGCGCGGCACCGTGAGGTAGAGTGGCTGGCGGCCGCGCTCCGCCAACTGCTCACGCACCGCAGTCAGGCTGCCCGCCTGCACCAGCCGCAGGCTGAAGTGGGCGCCCATGCCAGCTCGCACAACCTTCGCCTCGAAAGGATCGGCGCTACCCTCGGTCAGCCAGACGCTGCTGAGCCCGACCGCCCACGCCGTACGCAGAATCGTACCCAGATTCCCCGGTTCGCGGAGGCGGTCCAACACCAGCACGAAGGGATCGGTGACCTGCGCCGGCACGCTGGTGTCAGGGCGGCGCAGGACACCCAACACGCCCTGGGGATTCTCGGTCGACGCCAAGGCCTCGAACTCCTGCTCGCTGACCTGGGCCACCGTCGCGGCGGCGGTTCGAGCCCGCTCCAGGAGGCCGCGGCCAACCACGCCTTCCGCAAAGGACGCCGTGCAAACCATGGCCTCGAGCCACTGCGGCTGCCGCGCTAAGGCTTCGGAACACGCCCGCAGACCCTCGGCCACGAACAGGTCCGACTTACGCCGACCGTGGCGACTCTGCAACTGTGTCAGCACTTGCTGTTGTCGGTGGGTGAGCACGTCTTCCTCAAAGCAGGTTGCCGGCCAGGCAGAGGTCCGACCTGGCTCGGTTCAGCTCAGCGAGCCACTGGACCGGTGGCGCAATCTTACCGTGCCGCGCGCCTGGCGTCAAGACCGCCGACACGTTGGACCCGACGATTCCCGCCCAGCCAGGCAGAGAGCACGGGTTGATCTGAGACGCTGGCGGACTATTCTACGGCCCGGTAGCATAGGCACGTGCCTGCGGTCCCTGGGTCGGGTTCACGATCGCGATCCGACCTCCCGTGGTCGTGCCAACCTTCACGGAGTACGCGACCATGACCTCCCGCCTGCGGCTGTTCACCGGCGTCCTGATCCTTACCGTCGCACCCCTGGCCTGGTCGGCCAGCACCGCACCGGGCAAGGCCTATCCGGAAGACGTGTTTCAGGGTATGTCCGCCAAGCTGGTGCGTGGCATCACCAACCTGGCAACCTCTCCGGCGGAGTGGCCAAAGCAGGTCTACAAGACCACCCGCGACCAAGGCGTGTTCGGTGCGTTCGTGGGGCTTTTCAAGGGCGTTGGCATGGTCATCTACCGGGCCACAACCGGCGCTCTGGAGACGGCGCTGTTTCTGGTTCCCGAGCCGGGGTTCTACGAGTCCTTGACCACGCCTGCGTTTGTCTGGCAAGGCTGGGGCGAGCCCACGCCGGCCCTGCCAAACACCGAGCCATGAGGTCCGGTGGAGGGCTCCCGTAGTCACTCGCCTTGACACCACCGGCAGGCAACGGTAGCTTGCCGGACACGCGGAGCCGCTGCCCTCTGGCGACGCCGAACGTGGTCAGCGGTAAGACAAGGGTAAACGCACCCCAGACAGGAGAGAGCTCGACCATGAAGGAACTGGCTGTTTTCGGTGGTCCACGCGCCGTGCCGGCAGGGATCATTCAGACCTGGCCGCCGCTGACGCAGGAGGACCGCGACGCGGTGATGGCCGTCTTCGACTCGAACATCCTGCATGGGACCTCGGCGCCCAATGCCCTGGCCCTGCAGAAGGAGTTCGCTGACTGGCTGGGCGTGAAGTATTGCCTGGTCACCAACAGCGGCACCAGCGCCCTGCACATGGCCGTGGCCTCGCTCGGCATCGGCCCGGGCGACGAGGTTATCGTCCCGGCCTTCACCTACTGGTCCACCGCTGCCGCCGTGCTGCATCACAATGCGATCCCCGTATTTGTGGACATCGAGCCGGATGCATGGTGCCTGGATCCAGCCGCCATTGAGGCGAAGATCAGCGATCACACGAAGGCGATCCTGCCGGTGCATATCCACGGCATGGCAGCCAACCTGGGGCCGATCATGGCGGTCGCCAAGAAACATGGCCTGAAGGTGATCGGCGATGCCTGCCAGGCCCACGGCGCCACCTGCGATGGCCGCAAGGTCGGCACCATCGAGGACACCTGCGGCTTCAGCACCAACCGCAGCAAGAACCTCTCCAGTGGCGAGGGGGGCCTGTTTGTCACCAACGACGAGCAAGCCTATCGAGTGGCTGGCATGCTGCGCGAGTTTGGCGAAGTCGTGGTCAAGGGCGACGACCGCGAGTACAACGCCTACGGCCTGGGCTGGATGTACCGCAGCCACGAGTTTGTCAACGCCTTCTGCCGCTCGCAACTCCGGCACCTGGACGAAAACAACGCCGGACGCAAGGAGCTCGCCGCCTACCTGACCTCCGAGCTGGCCAACCTCCCCGGCCTCAAGGGACCCTACTCGCCGCCCAACCGCGAGCCGGTCTACTTCAGCTACATCGTCGAATTCCGCCCGCAGGAGCTGGGTCTTGATGTGCCCATGGACAAGTACAAAGCCGCCGTGCAGAAAGCGCTTGGCGCCGAAGGCGTCGGCCTCGGGCAGTGGCAGCGCGTACCCGTCCCGGCGCAGAGCGTCTTCCAGGACATGGAAGGCTACGGCAAGGGCTGCCCGTGGTCCTGCCGATTCTACGGCCGCAACATCATCTATCGCGGCGACGACTACCCGGTCACCCTCAAGTTCATCGCCGAGCATGCCTACCTCGCTGCCGTCCATCCGCCCAACACCATGGATCTGATGCGGCACTATGTGGAGGGCTTCAAGAAGGTCCTCGGTCAGCCCAAGGCGATCCTGAAGCTCATCGAGCAGATGGGCTGAGGGCGCTCGCGGGTCGGACGGCTCACTCGGACCCGTCCGACCCGTCCGACCCGTCCGACCTGTCTGCCCTGTCTGCCCCGTCCGAAAACTCGCTACGTCGCATCCGGAGACTCCCATGAAAATCGGGATCATGCTGATGAGTGATCGCGGCCCGGACGGCCAGCCGTGGGACTGGCGCCAGGCCCTCGAACGCTGGAAGGGCTGCGGCCTCGAAGCCGTCGACCTGTTCGATCGTATGCTCACCGCCTCCGGCGAAACGGTGGCAGGCGCCAAACGCTTACTGGATAGTCTCGGCCTGCAACCGAGCGTCTACTGCGTGCCCACCGACCTGATCAGCCCCGATCCCGCCGTCCGCAAGACGGCGCTGGACACCATCCGGCGCGGTATCGACGCCTGCGGCGTCTTGGGCATTCGGCAGCTCTTCAGCCACGGCGGCCAGCACAACAACGAGGGCGCGGAAGCACTCCAGCGTTACGCCGACGGCCTGGCCCAGGCGGCCGACCTCGCCGCCACCGCCGGACTGACTCTCTCCATCGAGAACGCCGGCAAGATGTGCCACACCGACGACGAGTTGCTGCGCTGCCTGGACCTGGCCAGACGCCCCAACCTACGCCTTACCTTCGACGGCGGTAATTTCGTCCTGGCCCGCTGTGAATCGCACCGGGCGGCGGAACGCCTGGCCCCCTACGTCACCCATGTCCACGTCAAGACCTTCGTGCCGGCACCCGGCCACACGCCGTGGCCCTTCCGCTATTGCCCCGTGGGGCAAGGCCTGGTCGACTATCGCCGCATCCGCGACACCATGCGCCAAGCTGGTTTCGACGGGTGCATGTCCTTTGAACCCGAAGGCGGCTTCGACTCAGACTGGGAACAGAGCCTGCGCGTGCTCACCACGATCGTCAACGAAGTGCGGTTGAGCTGACATGGACGGTCAGAAGATCGAGCTGGGGCTGGCGCGTCGGCCGGCGGGTTCGCGACGCTTTGCGCTGCTGGCCTGCGAGGTCCTCTACCGCGAATTCTGCGGCCTCCTGCCGACCTGCCCGCACACGGTGGATGTGGTCTGGCTCAGCCAGGGGCTGCACGATCTGGGCGGCGCCAAGATGGCGGCCGAGATCCAGAAGGCGATCGACGCCCTGCCCCTAGGCCGTTACGATGCCATCCTTCTCGGCTTCGCCCTCTGTAACAACGGCGTCGTCGGCCTCACCTGCGCCCATACCCCGCTGGTCATCCCCAAAGCCCACGACTGCATCGCCCTCTTCATGGGCTCCCGCCAGTGCTACCGCGAGTACTTCGACGCCAACCCCGGGACCTACTACCTGACCACGGGCTGGATGGAACGTGATGACCACCAGCCCGCCGGGGCCGAGGACCAGACCCAGCAGCACCAGATGGGACTCGATAAATCGTGGGATGACATGGTGAAGCAGTATGGCGAGGAAAATGCCCGCTTCCTGCGCGAGACCCTGGGCAACCTGACCGCCCACTACTCGCGGCTGACCTACATCGCCATGCCCTACGACGCCAGCCTCGGCTTCGAGGCTGAAGCCCGCCAGGCCGCGGCGGAAAAGGGCTGGGAATTCGACCGACTCGTCGGCGACCTGGGCCTGCTGGCGCGCCTGCTCAACGGTCAGTGGGACGAGGATATGGCCATCGTCCAACCCGGCCAGACCCTGGCCCCGACCTACGATCAGCAGGTGCTGTGCGCCCGCTGCCAGGCCCGGCCAGGCTGACTCTCACTCCCCGTAGCCACTGGGTAGCCGACCGGCCTCGAGGTCCTGGATGATGCGCGCCGTGTTCTCGCGCCCCTGCCGACTGCGAAACTGGGTCGCGCCCTTGCCCAGAGCACCGGTATCCGCCGAGCCTCCCCCAGCTTCCCGCACCGAACGCCTGAAGGTCGCCTCGATGATCAGGTGTTCCGCTTCCAAACCCTTGAGCGCGTCAAGCAGACCCGGCGGCGGCGGCGCGACGCGCAGCGGCGGCGCTGCCAGCGCGCTGACGGTGAGATGGTCCCACTCCGAGGCCGCCTCTCCGACAGCGCTATCGCCACCGTCGTCGGCCAGATCGAAGAGCACCTCGGCGCCAGGATCATCCATGGGCACCAGGCCCGAACGGCAGACGACCGCGCCGCTTTCGCGGTCCACCGCCCGGAAGGAGAACCCGTCGCGTTTGAGCACCGCGCTGCAGCGCAGCCAGCGATCCGCCACGCAGGGCCCGCCCAGGGTGTTCTGTTCGGCCCAGTCCTGGGCAGAACGCGTATACACATGAAAGCGCCGGTCGGGACCGATGAACACCATGTAGTGATGCGTCGACGGCCGGAGTGATGCAAACTGCTGAAACTGCTGCCCGAAACGCCGCGGGCGCAGATCGTACTCCACCAGTACCCCCCCGGCCGGCAAGGGCAGCGGGCCGACGGTCAGGCCCTGGCGCTTCCACAGCGGCTGCGGCGCCGTGACCAGTGCCCCGTCGACACAGCTCGCCCCGGGCGGGACCAGCTTCAGCGGCCCGACCAGTTCCCCCGCCGCAAAGTCGGTCTTGAGTACCTCGCGCTCAATCACCGGCTTCGGCGCTTGCACCGTGCCGCACCAGCGCGCCAGTTCCAAGGCAGCCAGAATACGCTTTGCCGCCAGCCGATGGATGCGTACATCGTGCTTGAAATAACTCAGCGTCACCTGGTTTCGCGTCGCGCCAGCCAGGAGTGCATCGAGGGCCGCATCGGCCTGGTCGCAGTACCCCAGCAGAGCCCGGGCATCGGCCGCCATCGTGGCGGAGCTCGCCGCCGTCTCAGCCACGGCCATCAGCGGCGAGCCGACGTAGGTCTCCAGGCTGCGATTGTCGCGCCAGAACTTCTGCGCGCTGCGCTCCCCGTAAGGCGCGTGAATGCCTTGCATCACCCGCGCGCCAGCGTCCGGCCCACGGTAGCCGACCCAATGGGCCGCAAACCGGCGCCCAAATTCCGGCGCCTCGATGGCACGCTCTGGATTCCAGGCGCTTTCGGCGCTGTACACCAGCCCGTACAGATTCAGTTCGAAAAGATTGCGGCCACCCCACATGCCGTGGACCCAGGTGCAGGTGCAGATGCCGGGGACATTCCTCTTGGCGGCCGCCCGGGCAAAGCCGCCGATGTTGCCAAACGTCCCGATCCAGTCGTTGGCGCCGTCGTAGTAGCGAGTCACCGCCGGCGTCGCCCAGACGTTGCTGAAGCCGACCTTGGCCAGGGCATCGAGCGATGGATAGTCCGCCTGCGGGCCGTAATGCCAGTCGAACACCGCAATGTCCTTGGCCAACAAGGGCGCCGCGTCGGTGGTGAAGCCCTGCTCATTCCACCAGATCATCATGCCGCGCTGGCGCTGCCTGAGCAGCTCATGCACCTTCGTCATGAACTCGGCATAGACCGCCGTCTTGCCAACCTCGGCTACCCGCGCCGCAACCGCGGGGTGCTTGCCAAAGTCATAGCCAAACTCATCGCCGCCGACATGGATGGCGCGGGCCTGCGGAAAAGCCTCCGCCAACTCGTCGTACAGATCGCCTAGGAAGACGAGTGACTCGGGCAATACCATGTTGATGGTGCCACCGCCGTCACGCAGATGTTGCAGTTCCTTGTGCCCCAGCGCCCCGCCCAGATGCCCGATCGAGTTCTGCTGCGGAATCAGCTCGATAAAGTGCCGGGCGGCATACTCGCTGAGAACCTGCGCCTTCTCCAGCGTGAAGCCGTCATCGCCCTTCTCGCCGAGGAACGGGTACTTGCGGTACTTGTACGTCCCGGCGTCGAAATACGGCATGATCGCGTTGACCTTGAGCGCCGCCAGCTCGCGGATGAGGCGCTTCCAGTAGTCGACCTCGATGACCTGGAAGCCACCCTGATCCGTGGCGATCATCACCAGCCGCGTCCGGAGCGCCGGCCAGTCGCGGAGGTCAAGCGCCGGAAGCGCTGGACCACTCTCGATAAGTTGGGCCAGGGTCTGGGCCGCGTAGAAGAAGCCCTCCCGAGCCGCGGCCTCGATCCGGATCCCGCCTGGCGTGACGCTCAGTCGGTAGGCCTGCTCGTGCGTCCACACAGCATCGGCTGCATCCTGTGGCGCCGAGACCGTGACCCCACCCGTACCCTCCGCTAGAACCTTCAAACCCAGCCGCTCCGCGAGCACGTCACGGACGATGTCCGCCGCCGCCGCCGGACCGGAAACCGCCAGCGTCGAGCCCATCTGGAACACGCCCGCGGCGGCGAACTGAAGCTCCTGCGGCGTCGGGACGAGTGCCAGACGCGCCTCCCGCTGCGGATCGGCGGGGACCGGCGCGGCAGCTTGCGGCTGCGCCGGCGCCGAGGGTATCCCCCCTGCCAAAGCCAGGATGACGCCAAGCGCGACGCGGCGCAGCCAAAAGGCAGACGGGCAAAGCAACCTGCGGTGGTCCATGGCAGCTCTCCACATTCCCATCCGGACTATCCCCCCGTCGCCACGCTTCCCGGTGGCGCAAGGATTACGGCACTTCCTGAATCTGGCCCCTGGCCTTACCCGTGTCAACCGCTCGCAGCCGCGGCCGACGAACGCCTGGAGCCAGCTTCTGCGTGGTCTAACGGGGTCAACCCTCGACTTTTAGCTTCACATTGCCGTCTTAGGTGGCGATTGACCATGGAATAGACGCCTATGCTGCTCCCGGTCCTACAGCCTCACGCCACACGTGGGTTCCGGCCGGAATGAAGGCCCAGGGATTGGACGCCTAGCGTATGCGAATCCGTGTCAATACAAGGCTAAAAGTCGAGGGTTGACCCCAGGATTTCAACCGGTGCCGCCGCGCCGACGGGCGAAGCAGCCACCGGACGCTACAGTACGCGCGCTGACCCCCGGCCGGCAGACGACGGCGGCGGCGGGCAGGACTCCCCCGACCCGATGATCATCAGGCAAAGGAGGTACATCGTGTCCCGCATCCCATTGGCGTTTGCCCTGGCGACCGGTATGGCGACGGCAAGAGCAGCCGAGAGCAATCCGGCCTTCCCTGGAACCGCGGGCGACTATCGAGGTTACCCACGCTACGACTTCACGGTGGACACCTGCCCCTGCATCGTGGTGGCGCCGAAGGTGGCTTTGCCGGGCCGCCCCTGGATCTGGCGTGCCGAATTCTTCGATGCTTTTCCCCAGATCGATCTGGCCATGCTGGCCCAGGGGTTCCACCTGGCCTATATGAACGTCGGCAATACCTTCGGCTGTCCCAGCGCCATGGCGCACTTCGACCGCTTCTATGAGGCCTTGACCGGGCCGTACGGGCTGGCAGCCAAACCGGTGCTGGAGGGGCTGAGCCGCGGCGGTCTCTACGTCTATGCCTGGGGGGCGGCGCATCCCCAACAGGTGCTCTGCATCCTGGCCGACAATGCGGTCTGCGACTTCAAGAGCTGGCCCGGCGGCAAGGGCAAGGGGCTCGGCAGCCCGAACGACTGGCGCAAGCTCATCGTTGACTATGGTTTCGCCTCGGAACAGGAAGCCCTGGCCTACCCCAAGAACCCCATCGATAACCTCGCCACCCTGGCCGAGCACAAGGTGCCCCTGATCCACCTCTGCGGGGACGCCGACGAGACCGTGCCCTACCCCGAGAACACGGTCATCCTGGCCGAGCGCTATCGGCAGCTGGGAGGCCCGATCACCGTCATCGTCAAGCCCGGACAGAAACACCACCCCCACGGACTCGAGGATCCGACCCCGGTGGTGGACCTCATCCTCGCCCTCCTGCCACCCAAAGCCAGGTCACCGGCGCCGTAAGAGGCAGCATTGACAACAAGATGATGGCGCTGTAATTTTGTGGGTATGGTTCGTACGCAAATCCAACTGCCCGACGAGGTCTACGCCCGCGCCAAGCGCTTCTGTAAGGCGCGCGAGATGTCGTTGGCCGAACTGGCCCGGCGCGGCGTGGAGATGGTGCTGGACGTCTACCCGACCGTAGCGGAATCGTCGGCAGAATGGACGGTGCCAGAGGTCGATGCCGGCGGTGTCAAGGTCCCGCTGGAGAGAGTGCGCGACGTGCTTGCCGATGGCGAGAGCGGCCGCAGTCTGAAGGAAGCGCGGCCGTGACCTCTGTCGACACCAATCTGCTGCTGCCCGCCGTGGAACGCAATCACGCCAGCCACGGGCTGGCGTCTCAGTGGTTGACCCGTCTGTCGGCGGACGCCGAGGTGGCGATCTCCGAGTTCGTTCTGCTGGAACTCTACGTGCTGCTGCGCAATCCCGCGGTGGTAGGCACGCCGCTGACTCCCGCCCGGGCCGCGGACGTGTGCGCCGCGTTCCGGCGGCACCCCACCTGGCGGATCGTGGGGTTCCCGGTTGACAGCCGCGAGCTCCATGACGAGCTCTGGGCACGCCTGCGGGAGCCCGGTCTCGCCCGCCGCCGCGCCTACGATCTGCGGCTGGCCCTCACGCTCCGGCGTTACGGCGTCACCGACTTCGCCACGGTCAACGTTAAGGACTTCGAAGGCCTGGGCTTCCGCCGCGTCTGGAACCCGCTGAGCGAGGATGCGCCGTCATGAGGATCGAGGAACAGTACACCGACGTCATGCAGAACCTGGAGTTCCCGGTGGCCGAAGCCTACCGCGGACTGCCGGAGATGACCGACTACACGGCCCTGCGCGTCTACGAGGCGGCGGTCGAGGTTTACTCTGCGGAGCGGGCCGACCGTGCGCCACGCCTGCCAAGGCTTGACGAGATCGAGCAGGGGCTCCTGGGACGCATCCGCGAGGTGTGCGAGTGGCGCCTGGGACGAGCCGCCCTCGGGGTGGAAGATGACGACGTCAAGCCGATCCCCCCGGGCGCCCCCATGCCACTCGACACCCTGATCCTCTGCCTGAAGCGCCTGGTCAAGTCGGTCAAGACCTGGACCCGCCGCTCGGGTCGCCAGGGTTACCTCAAGTTCGTGTCTCCCTTTGTGCTGGGAGACAGCCGGTACGAACCGCACGCCGACGGCAGGAATTGACGGGTCATCCCCATGAGTTTAGAGCATAACCGCCTGGTGAATCGGGCCGTCAATGTCGGCCTGTGGGCCAACGTCGGCCTGGCCGTGGCGAAGACCGCGTTCGGCATTCTTGGCCACAGCCAAGCCTTGCTCGCCGACGGCGTTAATTCGACCTCGGATGTCGCCTACTACCTGGTGGTTAAGGTGTTCATGCTGTTCGCCGGCAAACCGCCCGACCGCGAGCACCCCTACGGCCACCGGCAGCTTGAAAGCATCGCGGCGCTGGTGGTTAGCGCCTTCGTGATCACCACCGCCATCGCGCTGTTCTGGGACGCTGTCAACAACGTCTACGACATGGTGACCCAGGGCTCCTCCGGCCGGGTCGGGGTGGCCGCTCTGTGGGTGGCGCTGGTAACGGTGGTGGTGAAGCTGGCGTTGACCTCCTATACCCGGCGCGCCGCGGCCACCAGCGGCAGCGCCGCGGTACTGGCGCTGGCCCGCGATCATCGCAACGACATTCTCACCGCCGCGGGCGCCGCCATCGGCATCGTTCTGAACCTCTATGGCTACCCCTGGTGCGATCCGCTGGTCGGCGCGCTGGTGGCGGTCATCGTCATGTACACCGGTATCCAGATCCTGCGCGAGGCCTCCGCGGACCTGATGGACGCGGTGCCCAGCGACGGGCTGGAGCAGCAGACCCGCGAGGCGCTGGGGGACATCCCAGGCATCCTGGCGGTGGAGGAAGTGCAAGCGCACCGCTTCGGGCCTTACTTCGCCATGAATGTCACCATCGCCGTGGACGGCGCCACGACCGTCGAGAACGGCGACCGCATCGCCTCGGAGGCGGAGGCACGCCTCTGCGCGCGCCTGGCGCTGGTGAAGCGCGCCTACGTCCACTACCATCCGGCCCGCACGCAGCCGACGGGCGAGCCGCGCTGAGGGCCGGAGCGCGCCGACGGCACGCCTTGGGCACGATGGACGCATCCGCCTGGCGTCTGGCTACTTGGCACTGCTCGACGGGGCTGACGTATCAGCCCCAGCAGGCCGGGTAGGGTAGTCGGCAAGGCTACGCTCGGTCAGGCTTCCCGGATGCACATGGATCACGGTGATGCTATCGGCGGAGTCCGCCACGAAGCGGTTGCGCAGTTCGCAGGTGCGACGGTCGGCGCGGCTCACGCTGGCGTCGCAGGGAGTCGCGAGCAGTAGTCGTCCCGCGGCAAGAGCACGACTCAACTCAGGTGGCAGGCGGCGCGGCAAGCCACGGGCTGGACAGAGAATGATCGGCTGCGTGCCGGCGAGCAAAATGCGCAGGATCTCCTTCTCCACGGGCGTGTG
Organism: uncultured Victivallales bacterium; assembly: GCA_903933565.1. Lineage (GTDB taxonomy): Bacteria > Verrucomicrobiota > Lentisphaeria > Oligosphaerales > JAFGRS01 > CAILUI01. The sequence continues at coordinate 12,199 of CAIZKT010001056.1, forward strand.
GAAGCCGCTGATGATGACCCGGCCTTCGGCGCGCCAGCGGTGGGCCAGCTCCTGCGCCTCCAGGATCCTCAGACCCGGACAGCGTCCCGAACAGAACACTGCCGTCTTGGGGGCGTCCCATATCCCGTGGTTCCCGAGGAACCGTACCGCACGTCCCTGCCAGGTCACCTCCGGCATGGCCAGCCCTCTCTACTCCTTCGCGTCGCGGTCTTCGCGGAGTTCATGCTCAGCCAAATGTCGTCGGACAACGCCAGCAGGTTCTCGCGCACGCTGTCGAGGTCGCTGAGGATCTCGCGAATCCTGGTCTTCACATCTACCTCCTCTCGTCCTTGGGCCGAAGGCCGTTCGGCTGGGTCGCCTCGCCGGCCGCCGTGAACTCGCTGAACGGCTTGTCCCAATCCACGAACGGGAACGCTTCCCGCAGTTTGGTCCCGAACTCCCTGTCGGTCAGTGTTTTGTAGGTGAAATCGTGGAACTGAACATCAAACCGCATGTCAGCGATGAGTTCTTCCGCAGGCGGGAAGGCTTTGGCCAGCTCAGCGGCCAGCCACTTGCCCGCGACTTCGGTCGTCACCTCGCTGACCTGGGCCTTCAGTTCCTCAGGCGGCCGGCGCTTGACGAACGGCCGGTAGTAGCGGACGACGGCTTTCTGCGACTTGGCGAGCTCGCCGGCCAAGCGCTGCCTGACTCGCTCCTGGTGGGATGTGATGTGCTCACGGATGGCCGCAATGCGTTTCTCAACCTCCGGCAGCTTCGCACGCAATAGCACACGACCCCAGGATTCGCCGAGGGACTTGGTGAAGGTCTTGAGCAGATCCCGGACGTCCTGCTCGATGCCCGCGCTGGAGACGGCACTGTCCTTTTCGATCAGGTCAAACGTGGTCCGCAGCCGCTCCGCCACATCCACCCTGCCACCCAGGTTGACGATGGACTTGGGGATCTGTACCCGGCGCCGGGTGATGGCGCAGCCGCGCAGATGCACGTCGATGTACTGGATGTAGGGCGTGAAAACGCGCACCTGGCGGGCTATGTCGAACGGCACCGGTGGCGCTACTTCGAGTCGTCTACGGATCTCAGCGACCTGCCGTGGCGAGACCTCCGCAACCCCGACCTCGACAACGTTGGCGTCCAAGGGAGCCTTGGGCGGGTCGGCGAGGTCCCGTGAAGCCTGGCCGGCAACAGCACCCGCAGCGGCAGGCGGGAACGAGAAGAGTGGAAGCTGGGGCTCGGGCACGATGGCGCGTCGCAGTTCGGCCACCGCCGTGCCCGTCAGACGGACAGCGTTCGGCGTCTCATCGCTCTGGGGTTCAGCGCTGACGCACAGGGGCGCCGGGGCATAGGTCCAGCCAACGCCGTCCACGATGGCCGCTCCCAGTCGTAGGCCAGGGCTGTGCCGGACCGTGATCCCCGCGGCACGGAGCATCTCCACCGCCGCCAGGTCGCCAAGCCCGAGGCGGAACACGGACTCGCTGCAGTCGACCACCACCGTTAGCGCCGCGACCGGCAGACGCCGGGCCGCCAGCACCAGCGCTTCCGCGACGGCAGGATGGACGCCGGGACCGGCAACGACAGCCTCCTTGCCAGCGTAACGAACCAGCCTGGCCAGCTTCGCCGATGACATTGCCTCGAACATGCAACCTCCTCAGGGCCAACGGCCCGGCACCATACCAGCCTGGGGCAAGCGCAGCGTCGCCCCAGATGCACCGCACCCAAGGCCCCAAGGGCTGAAGGCCCGCCCTATCGCCCGCACACCCCGCCTACGGCCATCGGCCGAACCCAACACGTCCCGGCCGTCCATCGCCCGCTCGAAAGCGGTGTCGAGCCGCCGCAGTCCAAGGAGTCCCGCCGTGGTCGGGACTCAGTGCCATACCGCGTCGGCCGCCAGGCCAAGCTTTGGACTGCCGGTGGCTTGACACCGCTCTTCGGCCACACCCCCCAAGTTTGACGCCCATGCACCCGCGCCGCGTCAGCTCTCCGCGTCGTCCTCGACCGCAACGCTGGTTCCGCCCAGACCCAGGCGGTACTTGATGTCGTAGTTGATGATGAAATCCAGTTCCTCATCCGTGAAGCCGTAGTGCCGCGCCAATACCCGGTCGATCTCGTCAAGGATGGGCTTCGTGGCCGCGTAGTCAAATGTCTCGATGGTCAGCCCACTCTTCCGCATCATCTGCGAGGTCCCCTTGAGCCGCGCGATGTACACCGTGCCGAGGTCGGCCAGCCTTCGACCCATGCAAGGCTCCAGGCGGTCGGGGTTCAAGGGGAAGGCCAGGAGGTCACGGCGGTTAACGTTGCGGCAATCAGAGACGACGTTCCAGAACCAGAAGAACGTTGCGGAACTCAAGGCGGCGACCACTGCATGCACCGAGTCATCAGAAGACAAACCCAGCATTTTGAGTTCTGATGGCGCCAACCGCTCCTGCGTGCGGCAATCCACGACCTGCGGTATGAAGTCCAAGAAAGCCAGGAAATAACCGAACTTACGCGTGTAGAACACGTTGTGCTCAGACGTGTCCACGACCGCGTGCCCAAGCCTGTCCCGTGCCGCTGACAAACGGGAGAAAGCGCGCACCTGTAGACCGTCCCCAAGCTTCTCAAGTGAGGCCGGAAACACGCTGAAGATCGGGTACGGCGGCGCGTACCTGACGCTGGCAGCGAACAGTGTCGCGAACTCCTCCCGGCGCCAACGCAAGTACTGGGATGTGTGGACAGACACATGGCTTCCGTTCGCGCGACGCCCAACCAGTACCGTAAGGCGCTTCTGCGCTCCGTCGAACAACTGAGACGGACGGTTCGCGAAGCACGACACCCACAGCGGGCTGAGGAGGTCCAGCGTGAGTTGCTGTAGCGTCCTGAACCCGTCTGTGCCGAAGACTGAGATTGGCACGATAAGCCCTACGTGGCCAGCAGACTGCAGCAAATCAACGGCGCGCTCCGTGCAGAATGCGTAGAGGTCACCACAGGGGAGCGTTCGGTACCCTCTGATAGCATAGGCACCTTTGAGGCTGCCATACTCCACATACGGCGGGTTACCGATGATGGCGTCGAAGCCGCCCTGGTGCATAATGCCGTAGAAATCGACGAGCCAGTGGAAGGGCTTGTGGGAGGTGAGCCACTGCTCGTAGGCGCCCTTGCGCTTGAGCTTCACCCCGTAGTCCTCGGCCAGGTAGCGATTCAGTTCGTCCTCCAGAGCGCGCAGCTTGGCACGGAGAGCGCTCTTCGCTTCGCGGAACTCCTCAGAGTCCATGCCCTTCTCGGTCTGCATCTGGCGAAATAGCCCGTAGGCGCGGTCGGCCTCCGCGGCGCGCTCCTCAATGTCGGGCAGGGCGAGTTTCTTGATCAGGTCGTCGCCCATGGCCCGCTTGACGTCCTCGATGGAGGCGAACCCGACGAGGGTATTGCCGGCGCGGATGTTGAAGTCGATGTCCGGCAGCGGTTCGACGCCGAGGTTGGGCTTGCCCGGGTCGGGCTCGACCTGGGCCGCGAGCTTGAGGAAGAGCCGCAGCTTGCAGATCTCCACGGCTTCGTCCATGATGTCGACGCCGAAGAGGTTGGTGAGGATAATGGTCTTGAGGATGAAGTAGTCGGGGTTCGGGTGCTCGCCCACCAGCTTCAGGATCAGCTCGAAACGCCGGCGCAGGTTGGGGTGCGGGTCGCTGCCGGCGGCGCGCCAGTCCTCCAGAAACTCGCGCATGCGCTGCAGGCAGGCTTCATAGAGCGGCTTGAGCACGTTCAGGGCAGCAAAGAGGAAGGCGCCGGAACCGCAGGTGGGGTCCAGCACTGTAATCCCGTGGCAGAGACCGCCGGGCTCGGTGGCGCCGCGTCCGGCGAGAGCGGTCCAGAAGGCGGAGAGGAACTCGGGGCTGTCGCAGTCCTCGATGAGGTCCTGGGCGACCTGGCGGAGGTCGAGGTTCAGGGTGATGAGATCGTTGATCTCCAGGGGCTGGGTGGTATCCCGCAATCGCTCGCGCAACTCGGCGCAGCGCTGGCGCCGGGCCACGGTCTCGCGCCAGATCTCGGTGGGCAGGGCGAACTTGGCGGCAGCGCGCTCATTCCAGCGACCGCGCTGTGAGACATCCTTCAGGCCGCAGGCGATATGCGGCGGCAACTCCAGATCCACGCCCTGGCGCACGGCGGGGTAGATGTAGCGGTCCGGCTCGGCGCGCAGGCGCTGCCAGGCCGGACCGTCGGGCGCGAAGGCCTCCGGCCGGCTGTCGCGCACGCGCTCCAGCAGGAATGGGATGATGGTGTTCTTGGAGATGTACCCGGTGATGTCTTCCTTGGTGTAGTAGGCCCCCATCTGCTTCTGGTTGATGTACTTCTCGAAGATGCAGCCGAGGACATCGGGGCTGATCTCGCGGCCGTCGGTGCGGGAGATGGGCCGGTCGTCCAAGTGCCAGTCATAGTCATCGAAGAAGGCAAAGACGCGGGCGAATGCCTGGTCGGGGATCTGGATGTCCGTGCAGCCCTCCTCGATGGGATGCTTCTGGAAGATGCCGCCGTTCAGGTAGGGAATGCGGCCCAGGAGCTGATCGAGCTCCGGCGTACGTTCCGGCGACCCCAGGCCCTCGTGGAACAGCCGCAGCAGGAAGGTGCGGTAGAAGCTGTGGAACTGATCCCCGCCCCAGTGCTCCTGCACCTGCCGCAGGCGATGGGCCAGGTAACTGGTATCGCCGTCGAGAAAGCCCTTCTTCTGGATGAACCAGACGAACATCAGGCGGTTGAGCATGACCGACGAGTACCAGCGCTGGTTCTCGGGCGTATCGATGCCCTGGATGAACTCCTGGAAGGCCTGCTGCTGCTCCCGGAAGCGCTCGTAGAAGCGCTTGGTGACGACGTCGCTGTCCATGGCATCGCGCAGGGGCCGGGTCACCCCATCAAGCGTCAGCCCCTCTTCGTCATCGAGCGAGAAGGAGATCGCGCGGAGCTTCTGCAGCAGCGACTCGTAGGAATGCCCGGCATCGTAGCGGTACTCGCGGAAGGCGGCGGGCCGGTCGGGGCTCCGGGCGACGTACTGCCAGACCTGGGCCTGGGTCCGGCTGTCGGTGAAGATGTTCAGGTGCTCGAAGGAGAGCTTCGTAACCTCGGCGTCGAGGGCGCGGCGCAACGGGTAGTCGGGCATGCTGCCATCGGCCCGCGGTGCGACGTGGAAGATGCGCACGCCGCGCTTCTCCGCGACGACCTGCGCGGCGAATGCCTCAGCCCCGACGGTAAGGGTATGGCATGCCACGCCGGCCGGGTAGTCCCAGCCCAGTTCCTGCGTGAAAAGCTCGCCGAAGTCGAAACCGACGATCCGTTCGCAGACAGCCATCCTGTCAAGGTTGGGCATAGGCGGTTATCACCTGAACACCTGAACAGCTCTGACTTGAACCGAGGGAATTGGGCGGATATGGTTATGTCAGCGACCAGGAGCGGGCCGGTCCTCACCGACCCCGGAGTTCGTCTCCCTGGCCGCTCCTTTGTTTCTGTGACGGCGCACCAGCCATTGCAGGACGTCATTCTGGGCTTCTCCGGCGCGATGAATGAGAGGCTCGACCAGGGCGATGCCCTGCTGGTCTGGTCCGGTCACCCGTAGCCCGGCCTTGGCTTCCTCCTTCTTCCTGGCGTAGAGAGCGCAGAGATCACAGAGCTGGAGGGGAAGACTGGTAGTGCTATCTATGAAGAAGCCTCTCTCAATGACCTGACTCAGGCGCAAGTCGCCGCGGTCCATGCGCAACTGCTTTTGGGCCAGCCCGAGGTCTGAGGACGTCTCCTTGTTCTCGTCCGCGATGAGGATCCCCAGTGCATCGGGGCCGATGGCGGCCAAGTGACGGTTCAGGGCCTGAACAAGGAAGGCGAACGCGGCGACGTGGGGATTGATGCGAGCCACGTCATCGCCAGTGCCGAACTCCCGGCGTTGCCAGTCAGCGAAGCGGACCTTGATGATGTGCCGGTAGAAGAACTTCAGCTTCAGACCCGCGGCAAGGCCCATCCATTCGTCCCGCAGCCGGAGCCGCTGCGCCAACGGGACGCCCCTGAGGCTGTGGCTGCCGTTGCGTAGGTCGACCCCATGCACCTCGAAGCCACTGGGATGTGGTGAGGGAAAGCAGGCTTCGAGGGTCTCAAGCAGTCGCGCCTCCAGCTGACGCCACTGGTCTTCATGCACCAGCAGAGCACCGAGGAGGAACACGGGCTGTTGGGGATCCTCCAGGTTGTTCCCTGTGTTGCCGCTCTCGTCCATGTAGATCAGGTACACTGCCCTCGCCTCCGGTCAGGGGTCGCCTGGTCGGGCGAGCCCCAGAGAACAGATGATGCGCGGCTCCCGGGACTCCGCTTCGGCGCCGTCGGAACGGACGCAGAGCCGGTCATCCTCGTGCAATGCCAGGACCGCGCTGACCAACTCATCGTCAGATGCTCCTGACTTGAGGGTACGGTTGAGCAGGTCCACTGCCCCCTCACGCAACGGGAAACGGTAGATGTCCTCGACCGCTAGCCGAAGGGCCTCGGGCGCAAACAGGGTCCCCGCCTGCTCCTGCAGATACCGGCTGAGGCGCATGTAGGCGCGGTAGCGGGCGCCGCGGCGGTTGCCCAGTTGGCCGCCGAGCGTGTCCTCCAGCGCCGGGAGGCGGGCTACGGCCGCACGAACGAGCTCATGGTGGTTGGCCAGGGGCATGACCGCGGGGCTGTCCGGTGTGCACTTCGCCGCATTCAGGATGCGGAGCTGGGACTGAGAGAGGAGCTGACCGTCAGGGGCCATCCACATGAGCACGTCGTTGTCCGACGACGTGCGGCAGTAGACGACCGTGCCGGCCTGGACGCCTGGCTGAGCCGCACGGGTGGAGTAGACCACGTCCGCCAACGCCGGGATGGTCTCTGCCAGCGTCGGATCGGCGTCGACCGCGTCCTTCCAGATCTGGTAGGCGTACGAGGCGAGGTCCACCTCTCCGTCCTCGGCCTCATCCAGCAGGCCCGCCTTCTCATTGTAAAGATCGCGGACGTTGATCGGGTCCCCCTCGAAGAACACCTCGTCAGAGCCAACCACCTCCGCATTCTCGGCGATGCGGCGCTTCAGGCGTTCCCTGAGCCGGATGATCCTCTCGATGCCGTCCTCCGGCAGGAAGCAGTAGCACAGGATCTCGTGAGCCCGCTGGCCAATGCGGTCCACGCGCCCGGCCCGCTGGATGAGGCGGATGATGGCCCAGGGCAGGTCGTAGTTGAGCACGACGTGGGCGTCCTGCAGATTTTGGCCCTCACTGAGTACGTCGGTGGTGACCAGCACCCGCATCTCAGCCTCGGGCGGGACGACGTCGCGCTTCTCATTGCTGACGGGGCTGAACCTGTATGCCGCCTCGGTGGGATTCGGGTGGTCGCCGGTAACGCACTCCACCCGGTCCACGCCGCGGTCCCGGAGCTCGCGGGCCAGGTAGCGGGCCGTATCGGCGAACTGCGTGAACACGAGGATCTTATCCTGTCGATGCGTTTCAGCGCAAAGCTCCCGCAGGGCCTCAAGCTGGCGGTCCTCATCGGGCTTCCATTGGCCGTGCCGGGCGAGGAGGGCCAGAATGGTCCGGGTATCCGCAACCAAGTCCTCGCGCAGCCCCACCCGGAACAGCTCGCCCCGAACCCACGTGAAGCGATTCTGCCAGGCAGACGAGAGCTTCGCGTAGGCCGCACCGGCAGCTCGGTAGAACGTGTCCTGATCCGGCGTCAGCCACAGGGGTTCGCCGTCGTCATCGTCCTCGTCGCTGCTGAACGTGTCTACCATGGCCGCTTCCTGCGTCCCGATCGGCAACGCCCTGCGGTTGTCCAGAGCCCACACACAGATCATGTTCCGCAACGCGTGCCGGGCCAGAGACAGCAGGAATGCATGGCCACTGCTCTCCAGGCGCTTGAAGAGGTTAGTGCGGCAGAAGCCCTTGAGCCGCCGTCCCGCGCGCGAGAGGTCTTCCAGCACTTCCAGTTCTGCAGCAGTCGGGGCCGGAAGTGGGGCATCACCGCGGTAGTTGCCGAGGCCGTAGCGGGGCAGTTCGAGGCCATCGATGGCCAGCACGGTTGCCTCAGCATACATGGCGGCGTACTGGTCCCTGGGATCGTCAGCGTCGAAGTCGTACTCGACCTTCCGCGGAATGCGATCAGGGAAATAGGACCGCGAGCCGTCGGCGAAGAGCAGGTAGTAACGGCCATTCGCCCCATCGAGGACGGCGTAGTGCTTCTTGACAAAGCTGCGAGTGCGTCGGACGAGATAGAGGCGCATCAACTCGCGCCAGTCGTCGGCGAACGTGCTGCACTCAAAGGCCTGGATACTGCGGGGAGGAATCTGCCGCGTGTTGAACTGGACGATGCCCCCGACGCTCTCGATGAAGCGTTCGGGGCTGACACCGAGGTCCTGCTGCTCGTCCAGGAAGAGGCGGAGCTGATTGGAGAGGTCTTCGTAGCTCTTGTTGTAGGGCGTCGCGGAGAGCAGGATGGTCTTGCAGTCGTTGAGCTGGATATACTCGCGGATCGCCCGGTAGCGCTTGCCCTCACGGTTGCGCAGGTTGTGGCTCTCGTCGATGATCACGAGCCGGTAGCGGCGCAAGGCGGGAAGCTCATTCTGGACGTTCGTGATGGAGAGGACCTTGGCGTGCAGTTGGTAGCGGTGAGCGTAGTCCTCCCACATCATGGTCAGGTTCTTGGGACAGATGATGAGCGTCTCGAGGAAGAAATCGTCCTCGAACATCTTGGCCAGGGCCGTGGCCGTGATTGTCTTCCCGAGCCCCACAACGTCGCCGATGAGCACACCGCCGCGCCGGTGGAGATGGTGTGCCGCCACCTGCACCGCCTTCTGCTGGAACTCCAGAAGCTGGGTGCGGAAGCGCGCTGGAAGCTGAAACTCGCTGATGCCTGAACGCGCCTCACGCGAGAGATGGTAGGCCATCTTGAGGTAGATGTGGTAAGGCGGGACCACGCGCTCGGAGGCCCAGCTCTGGTCGATCACGTCGATCAATGCGTCGGTGATGTCGATGCACCAGCGCTCACGCCAGCGGTCCTCGAACCAGGCGGCCAGCTTCAGGCAGGCATCGTGGTCGAGGACGTCGACATTGAGCTCGCCCTGCCTCAGCAGTCCGGCGACGGTGAGGTTGCTGCTGCCCAGGTAACCAACGATGGGGCTGACGGCGTCCTCACGAAACAGCAGGTAGAGCTTGGCGTGCAGGGCGTGGAGGAGAAAAAGCCGGACGACCAGTTTGTGCTCTTTGAGCTGACGAGAAAGCTGCCGGAGTGCGGCCTGGTCCTCGCTGGAGGGGAGTCCGTACGTGAGTTGCCGCCGGAACTCAGCCGCCAGATCCTGTTTGAGGCGCAGGGCACTTCGGTTGTCCAGGCGCTCGGGGTCCGAACCAGCACGGAGCCGTTCGCGCAATTCCGCTTCCGGCAGCTTCTGCATCCCGACCAGCAGGCGGCAGCAGTGTCCCGGCGTGCCCTCCCATGCCTCCACGTCGTCGGCCAGGTGTTTCCAGCCACGCAGGTTGAAGTAACCCACGCAGAAGTCGGCACGGAAGGAGGTGGAGAGGGTAGACCGCAGGGCAACGATGAGCTGTTCATTGATGTTGTCGAAGATGCG
>CAIZKT010001057.1:0-1669 GCA_903933565.1 uncultured Victivallales bacterium
GAACAACTCGTCCCAGCGTCCCTTACGCAGTAGCTCGGGCGGGAGCTGGCTCACGTCATTGGCCGTGGCCACGACGAACACCGGGGCCGTCTTCTCCTGCATCCAAGATATGAAGGAGCCGAAGACCCTGGACCCGGTGCCGCCGTCGCTCGACCCCGAACTCCTGGATCCCGCGAACCCTTTCTCCAGTTCGTCGATCCACAGCACGCAGGGGGCCACGGCCTCCGCCGTCTGTAGCACCTGCCTGAGGTTGGCCTCGGACTGGCCCACCAATGATCCGAACAGCCTGCCGGCGTCCAGCTTGAGCAGTGGTCTGCCGAAGACAGCAGCGGTGGCCTTGGCGGTGAGGCTCTTGCCGGTGCCGGGTACGCCGACGATCAGCAGGCCCTTGGGGCTGGGTAGACCATACTCACGCGCACGCTGCCCGAAGGCGTCCCTGCGCTTCAGGAGCCAGGCCTTGAGCTGGTCAAGCCCGCCTATGCCATCTAGGCTCTGGCTGGTCTCCACGACCTCCAGGAGCCCGTTCTGCTTGATTGCGTTGGCTTTTTCCTTGGCGACGGCTGCGGCTTTGACGGCTTTGCAGCCTACAACTGAGAGCGCGAACGCGTTCTCGGCCTCTGCGCACGTCAACCCTGAGGCCGCGTCCAGGATCTGTTCCCTGTCGTCGCCCTTGTACTTTTTGAGCTTGGCACTCTCGCAGATGCCGTCGAGGACGACGCCCAGCTCCTGTTTGCCGGGGAGCTTGAGGTCGATGGTGACCAGCTCCCGCTCAAGCTCCGGCGGCAGCGTGCGGCGGCAGCCCAGGATGATGATGCACTTGCCCGTGGTTTTGGCGTGGGCCAAGGCGTCCTTGAGCGCCCTGACCAATACGGGGTTGCTGTCCTGCAGGAACATGTGCAGATCCCTGAGCATGACCAGCGTGTTGTCGGGCAGGCCACTGATTGCCGTGACCGCCTCCATCGGATCCTCGCAGCCAAGCGTGCGTCCGTCGCCTGTGTCAACGAGCCCTGATGTGGCAGACCAGGCTATGAGGCTGTGATTGGTGGCAGCGGCCGCTGCCTTGAGTTCGGCCTCGGCCCTCGTCTCCTCATGGCTGACGAGATAAAGGCCGGGGTATCCGGCCCTGATGTAATTCGTGATCGCTTCTCTCATTTGTTCTCCTTGGTTGTGGTTTGTGAAAGCGTGGGTTGGGGGCGGATGTAATGGTGTCTGTTCCGGTTTCGCAATATCCAGACACGCCGATCTTGAAGCGAGTTGTCGCGTGTGGTATGGTCTCAACGTAATCGAAAAGGTACTGTGCCTATACCGCGTCTTACCGCGGCCCGCACGGATCGGACGAAATCGGGAGAAGAGGATGCGCTGTTCAATGACGGGCCGGCCTATGCGAGACGACACCGACGGAATCTATGACGACGGCGAATGGGTGAGTTGGGAATGGATCAACGGGCAGATCCACAGACAGGATCTCGCCGAAGAGTATCCATTGGCCAATCCCGACATCGTGGAGGTCTTCGAAGCCCTTGTAAGTGACGCACAGAACTACTATTCCCTGACCGGCCGCTACCTTCAGATTTGGGGGGAACTCGGCGAACTTTACGCGGAGATCAAGCATGGCATCGACCGCCACAAGCCACATACCCAAGGTTCGGATGGGCGCATGGGCAACGAC
>CAIZKT010001058.1:0-25973 GCA_903933565.1 uncultured Victivallales bacterium
CCGGGGCTTTTTCAAGAAAGAGACCCCCGCTGGATCTGGCAGGCGTCTGGCCTGACCCCGCTTGCCTCCCTGGAGCCCGCGATGCCCAGCCCGTTTCGGGCGGGTTCGCGGTATCCCCAGAGACGGCGGAAGCCCCGGCCGTGCCGGGGCGGACCGCCGGCTCCAAGGCGCTTACCGCCTAGAAAAAACGCCCTGGGGGTTCGGCCGCCGGACTCTTTTCACCAAATAGCCAGAACGACATGCAACTCAGGGGCGCTATGGTGTGTCCCTGTCGCATAGTTGCTTGTCAGAGCGGACGGTCAAGGCAATGCGTGGGGTTTTCGGTCTGCCGCGGTTGGAGCCGCGGCAGGTAAGCCAGGCGAGTCGGTTCACCAAGGAGTAAGGATCATGCAAGACAGATCACGCCGTCCCTTCACTCTCATCGAGTTGCTGGTGGTCATCGCCATCATCGCCATTCTGGCGGCGATGTTACTGCCGGCGCTGGCTCAGGCTCGATCCAAGGCTCGCCAGGTGACCTGTCTGTCCCAGCTCAAGCAACTTGGCCTGGCTCTGGACATGTACGCCAGCGACCAGGACGGTCGCTACATCACCGCGTTGCCGATAGCGGGCATGCCGCGGGGCAGTCAGGTGGACAACGTCTGCTGGTGGCGCTTCTACGAGAAGCCGTATGTCGGGGACTGGGCCACGCTGGTCTGCCCAGAGGGCTTGCGGACGGTGGCCAATGCGTCGGACTCCACCAACCAGTTCCACTTCAACTATGGCTACAACAATGCCCTCGCGGCCCAGACCACGACCTCGGTCAAGCTCCCCTCCGCCGTCCTGTCGTTCTCCGATTCATCCTTCTGGAACTCGGATAACTGTAACGGTAAGTCGGCCGCCTGGACCCGTATCGACCTGAAGCCGGCAGCGAATGCCTGTAACGCCAGCCAAGCCGGAAACTGGCTGAACACCTGCACGCGCCACAACGGCAACAGCAATATCGTCTTCGTTGACGGCCACGCTGAATCCATAAACGCCATCAGCGTCCACAGCCGGGTTCCCCTCCTGGTGACGCCGTAGTTCAGCCAACCGTGGTCGTCGGCCTCCCCCGCGGCGTTTCGGGGGGCGGCGCGGCGACAGCGGCGGCGAGCAGGCGGCGCAGATGGCGGCGAGCGGTGGCGATTCCCTGGCGCTCGATCATCTCGCGCACCTCGTCGCCGGTCATGTCGCGCAGGAGGGCGCCGCGCTGTTCCAGGTCGAGGTTTGAGGCCCGGACTTCGGCCCGCATCTGCCGCAGCAGGTCAAGGTGGCGACCGAAGGCCGGGCCGATGGTCGCCTCGATGCGTTCCCGGATGCGGCCGGAGAGGGCGGGGCTACCGCCCCCGGTGGAGATCGCGATGACGATGTCCCCCCGGCGGCAGACGGCGGGCACGGTAAAGGTACAGAGGTCGGGCTGATCCACGACGTTGACCGGAATCCCCGCCTCCCGGCCGTGCTCCCAGACCCGGCGGTTCACCGCCTCGGAATCGGTGGCACTGATGACCAGGCATGCCCCGCGCAGGTCCGTCTTCCGGTAGCCGCGCCGGACCCGACGAATGCCGCCCATCCGGGCGAGGGCCGGGCAGAACTTGGGGCTGACCACCGTGACCTTGGCCCCGCACTCGACCAGGCTCTTGGTCTTGCGGTGCGCCACCGTGCCAGCGCCGATCACCAGCACCTTCCGTCCGGCCAGGTCCAGGTTGACCGGATAGTACTTCACCTGAGCGTTGCCATCGCCGTGCGCGCCGCCGCTAGCGTTTGCTCGATGTCCCGCTCGGTGTGGGCCGTCGAGACAAACCCCGCCTCGAACTGCGAAGGCGCCAGGTAGACCCCGGCGGCCAGCATGCCGTGGAAGAAGCGGGCATAGCGCTGCGTGTCAGAGGTCTTGGCGGTCCGGTAATCGGTCACCGGCGTCTCCGTGAAGAAGAGCGTCTGCATGGACCCCACCCGGTTCTGCTGGATGGGGATTCCAGCGCGGGCGGCGGCGTCCCGCAGCCCCTCGGCCAACTGTCCGGCCAGCGCCTCGAGACGGGCGTAGGGCGGGGCCGCCGTCAGCGCTTCCAGGGTGGCCAGACCGGCGGCCATCGCGGCCGGGTTCCCGCTCAGGGTTCCGGCCTGATAGACGCCTCCAAGCGGAGCCAGCACATCCATGATGTCGGCGCGGCCACCGTAGGCCGCAGCGGGGAGGCCGCCGCCAAGAATCTTCCCCAGAACGGTCAGGTCGGGCTTGATCCCGTAGAGTTCCTGGGCTCCTCCAAGCGCCACGCGAAACCCCGTGATGACCTCGTCGAACACCAGCAACGCGCCATGCCGTGCGGTGACCTCGCGCAGAAACTCGAGGTAGCCCGGCCGGGGCGCGACCACGCCCATATTTCCCGCGATCGGTTCGACGATCACGCAGGCGATCTGCGGGCCGAGACGGTCGAAGAGGGCGGTGACCGCGCCCGGGTCGTTGTAGGGCGCGATCAGCGTCTTCTCGGTGTAGCTGGCGGGAACGCCTCGAGTGTCAGGGATGGCGAAGGTGGCGAGTCCCGATCCGGCCGCCGCGAGCAGTCCGTCCACGTGGCCGTGGTAGCAGCCGTCGAACTTGACGATCAGATCCCGGCCCGTGAAGCCCCGGGCCAGGCGGATGGCGCTCATTGCCGCTTCGGTGCCCGAACTGGTCATGCGCAGCTTACGGATGCTGGGCACGCAGGCCGTGACCAACTGGGCGAGGCGGACTTCGAGCGCGGTCGGCATGCCGAAGGTCATGCCCTTGGCGCAGGTTTCGCCTACCGCCTGCACCACGGCCTGGGGCGCGTGGCCCAGGATCAGCGGTCCCCAGGACATGACGTAGTCGATATACTCCCGGCCATCGGCATCCAGGAAGCGACTGCCCGCCCCGCGTTCGGCGAAGACCGGGGTGCCGCCGACCGCGCCAAAAGCCCGTACCGGGCTGTTGACACCGCCCGGGATGACCTCGCGGGCGTCCCGCCAGAGCTGCTTAGACCGTTCACCTGGCTCGATCATGCGTAGACTCCTTTGCAGGGCGGTCTCGGAGGTTCGACCCGCCACCTACTTACCGTAGCGCTGGAAGATGCGGCGGCGGACTGGGCAGGTGCAGATCATGCGGCCATCCCGTTCCTCTTTGTAGGGACAGGCGTGCTGTTCGAGGCAGCCGACGAAGGGCGGCGAGGTATCCACATACGCCAGGATACGGCACAGGGCCACGTTGGGGTCCGAGAGACAGGCGTGGCCATGGACGCACCGGTCGGCCGACTCCAGAACCCTCTTCTCCACGTAGTAATAGTACGCGACCGTCGGGTCCCTTTCGCCAGCCCCCGTCGCGCTCGCCTCGGCACAAGCCGGAGGGCTGGAACGATCGGCGAAGTAGACCATGCTTGTCTTCTTGAACTCCCGCACGGAGAAGAGGACATCATAGTCTCTCAACCCCGTGCTCTCCGCCACGCGGATGGCCACCGAAAGGCAGTCCTCGCGGGTCCGGCCGTGGATCATCCCGAACACATTGTAGGGCCAGCCGGGGAAACGGGGGCGTTCGTAGCAGTGGCTGATCTCCGCGCAGGCCGCGAGGCGTTCACAGACGAAGCCGACGTCAGCTTCCGGCACGTTCCAGACCGACATGCCATTGGCCTTGAACCCGGCCGCGTGGTGCCGCAGGACGGCGCCGAAGCGTCTCATGGCACCGGAACGCCGATACGCCGCGAGCCGGGCGAGAAGATCCGTCTCGGGGATGCCGAGCTCCGCGGCCCAGGCGCGGAAGGGGTAGCGCTCGAGTCCCAGGTCGCCGCAGGCCAGGCGTATGGTCTGACGGTCGGTGCCGTCGAGCCCCGCACACCCCGGCTCAAGCGGCGCGACCGCCAGCGGGCGGACCGTCTCGAGAAGGCTGTCGGCAAAGGAGAAATCGACGCGGATCTTGAACAGGCGGCGGGCGGGCAGGTCGTGCAGTTCACGCACCCCCGGCGCCTGCCGTACGGCCTCCAGGACGGTCTCCAGACGGCGGCGGTCCGGCGCGATGACGGTGAACCAGAGGTTGAACGCGGCGTTGCGTTCGTAGTTGTGCGTGACTTCGGGGAAGGCACTGGCGACGGCGGCGGCGGCCTCGATCTGGCCTGGGTCCACCCGCGCTGCCACCAGGGTGCTGGTGTAGCCAACGCCCCCGGCGGCAAAGGAGCCGCCGAGGCGGCGGATGATGCCGTTCCGGCGGAGGCGGACGACGCAGTCGTGGACTGCCTCGGGGGAACTCCCCAGTTCGCGGGCAAGGTCAGCGTACGGGTCCGGGGAGAAAGGGAACTCTCCCTGGATCCGCGCGAGCACCTCCCGGTCCAGCCCATTCAGGGCGGGGTCAGAGGGGTTCGGGGAGTCCTGCTGGTTAGCGCTCGGGCACATAGGTGCAGTCGGGTTCCTCATCCAGAAAATCACCGGTCACGGCAAAGGCCCGGGCGCGGCAGCCCTGGCATAGCTTGCGATAGCCGCAGGCCCCGCACTTACCCTTCAACTGCCGCGGGTCGCGGAGGGCTGCAAAGACCTCAGATTCACGCCAGATCTGAGCGAGAGACGTCTCGCGGACGTTCCCCACAACCACGGGCAGATAGCCGCAGGGCTGGACCTCCCCGGTGCGGGAGACGAAGCAGACCCCGGAGCCGGCCAGGCAGCCGCGGGTGAAGGAGTGCAGGCCATGTGGTGCGCCCCCGGCGGCGCCAGCGGCGCCAGGAAGAGAGGCGCCGCTCTCCCGCCCCAGCTCGCGCAGGATCCGGTAGTACTGGGGGGCGCAGGTGGCCTTGATCTGGATCTGGTCCCGCAGTTCCAGGGTGCGGGCCGCCAGCCAGCGCAGGGTTTCCTCGAACTGTGCCGGCGTCAGGCGCTTGTCGTCGCTGATTTCGGCGCCGCAGCCGACAGGGACCAGCATGAACATGTGAAAAGCCTCGATACCGCGGGCCTGGACGAACTCCAGCAGGGCCGCGAGTTCGTGGAGGTTATGCTGGGTGACCGTCACGTTGACTTGCAGCGACATCCCCACCCGCTGCAAGGCATCGAGGCCGCGAAGGGCGTTGTGGAAACAGCCAGGCTGCCCGCGGAACGCATCGTGGGTCTGGGGGGTGGCGCCGTCGAGGCTGATGCTGACCCGCTTGATGCCGGAGTCCACGATTTGCTGGGCGATCGGGTCGTTGATGAGGGTGCCGTTGGTCGCCATGGCTACGCGCGTGAACAGCCCAGCGCAGGTGCTGGCGATCTCAAAGAAGTCGGGCCGGGCCAGGGGTTCGCCGCCCGTGAGCACCATGATCGGGTCGAAGCTGGCGCGGATGTCCCGCGCGACCCGGAGGATTTCTGGCGTGGTCAGCTCGCCGACGGCGAACTCCGCCTGGGCTTCGGCCCGGCAGTGCTGACAGCGCAGATTGCAGCGCGCCGTCAACTCCCAGAACACGAGCCGCAGTTCATCCGCGGCGGTCATGCCGCCCTGGGGATGGTTTAGGTGTTTCTCAGCCACAATGCTGCCTCCCGTGCCCAATAGGTCAGGATGATGTCCGCCCCTGCCCGCCGGATGGCATAGAGCATCTCGAGTGCAACCCGCTTCTCATCGATCCAGCCGCGGGCTGCGGCCGCCTTCACCATGGAGTACTCGCCGCTGACGTTGTAGGCGGCGACGGGGGCGCTGACGGACTGCCGGACCAGGCGGATGATGTCCAGGTAAGCGAGGGCGGGTTTGACCATGACGATGTCCGCGCCCTCAGCGAGGTCGAGCTCCACTTCCGCCAGGGCCTCGCGGGCATTGCGGATGTCCATCTGGTAGCTGCGCCGGTCGCCGAACTGGGGCGGGGATTCCGCCGCCTCGCGAAAGGGCCCATAGAAGGCGGAGGCGTACTTGGCCGAGTAGGCCATGATCGAGACCTGCCCGAAGCCCTCGGCGTCAAGCGCGCTACGGATGGCCCCGATGCGACCGTCCATCATGTCGCTGGGCGCGACCATCTGGGCCCCGGCTCGGGCATGGGATAGGGCCATCCGGGCGAGGAGTTCCAGGGTGGCATCGTTGTCCACGTCGCCATGGCGGATCACGCCGCAGTGGCCGTGGTCGGTGTACTCGCAGAGGCAGACGTCGGTACAGACGATCAACTCCGGCAGCGCCGTCCGCAGGGCGCGCACGGCCTGCTGGACAATCCCATCTTCGGCACAGCCTTCGGTCCCGGTCGCATCCTTCCTGGCCGGAATCCCGAACAGGATCACGGAGCGTACGCCCACCGCGGCCAAGCCCCGGGCCTCCTCCACCAGCAGGTCCACGGACAACTGGGACACGCCTGGCATCGAGCCGATCTCGCGCCGGACGCCGACGCCATGCCGAACGAAGAGAGGTAGCATCAACTGGCGGGCTTCCAGGGTGGTCTCGCCAACCAGGTCACGCAGGTCGGCCGTGGCCCGAAGCCGCCGCATGCGGGTGGTGGGAAAGGTCACGCGCGAATCTCCTCATCGCTGAGGTAGCAGGCCGGATCGCAGGCCCAGACGTCCTCGGTCACGGCTTCCGCCCGCACCCTGAAGTTACCATTACAGACGTCCAGCCAGCGACAGGTAGCGCAGCGTCCCTTGAGGTACTGCTTGCGGTTGCGGAGCTTGCCCAGGAGCTCGTTGGAGGTATCGGACCAGATCTCGCCGAAGGAGCGCTCCCGGACATTTCCGGGAGAGTAGTGCCGCCAGAACTGATCGAAGTGAACCGCCCCGTCCCAACTGATGCAGCCGATGCCGGTGCCACTGCTGTTGCCGCCGTTCATCTTCAGGAGTTCGAGCACATCGGCGGCGCGGCGCGGGTCCTCACGCTGGAGGCGGAGGTAGACGTAGGGGCCATCGCAGTGATTGTCCACCGTCAGGCATTCGATGGGTCTGCCACGGGCGTGCAGGGCGCGGGTCCGGTCCATGATCAAATCCACCGCCTCGCGGGTCTCGGCGTGGCTCAGGTCCTCCTGGACGAGCTTGCTGCCGCGGCCCGCGTAGACGAGGTGGTAGAAGCAGACGCGCGGGATGCCTTCCTGCTCGAGCAGGTCGAAGATGCCGCCGATGTCCTGGACGTTCCGGCGGTTCATGGTAAACCGCAGTCCGACCTTGATCCCCAGCCGCAGGCAGGTACGGATGCCGGAGAGGGCCAGGTCGAAGGCCCCCGGGATACCGCGGAAGCGGTCATTGGTCTCCTGGAGCCCGTCGAGGCTGACCCCGACGTAGGAGAGGTCGACCTCCTTCAGCCGGGCCGCCATCTCGTCGCCGATCAGGGTGCCGTTGGTAGAGACGACGGCGCGGAGATTGCGGGCCCGAGCCCGTTCGATGAGCTGCAGGATGTCGGGGCGCATGAGCGGCTCGCCGCCGGAGAAAAGGACCACGGGGACGCCGAAGTCCGCTAGATCGTCGATCAGCCGCAGCCCTTCCTCGGTGGTGAGCTCGCCGGTGTAGTCGATATTTCGCGAGTGGGAGTAACAATGCACGCAGCGCAGGTTGCAGCGGCGCCCGACGTTCCAGACCACCACCGGCTTCTTGTCCTTGGAGAACTGCAGCAGGTGTGACGGCAGCTTGCCGGATTGGCGCCCGTAGCGCAGGGGGTCAGAAGCCTCAACGGTACCGCAGTAGAGTTTAGAGATGCCGATCATGGTGGGTTACTCTTCAGGTTGGCGGTCAAGGCAGCGAGGAGCCCAGGAACCGTAGAATCCTGGGCCTCCAGGCCGATGCTGATGCCCTCGGCTCGAGCCGTCCGCGAGGTCTCCGGGCCGATGCTGGCATAGAGGACATTCGTCGGCAGCGTACCCAGTTCCGCGCGGATGAGGGCGGCGAAATTGCGGGCCGTCGAGGAACTGGTAAAGGTCACGACCTCGACCGCGCCGTCGCGAAACGCTTGGAACGCGGCCGGGTCAGGCCGGTCGGGGACGGTGCAATAGGCTGTCACCTCCGTGACCACGGCGCCGGCCTGGCGGAGGCTGTCCGGGAGGGTGGATGGCGCGATGTCGGCCCTGGGCAGCAGGAGGCGCTGTCCCGCCAGGTCGCCCCGGGCGCGCAGGGCCTCGGCCAGGGCCGCCGAGGTGAACCGGGCCGGGATCAAATCGGGGCGGAGGCCATGGGCCTGGAGCCGCTCGGCGGAGTCGGGACCGACCACGCCGACCCGAACGCCGGCCAAAGCACGGGTGTCACGGCCCGCGGCGGCGAGAACCGCAAACACGCGGTCCACGGCGTTACTGCTGGCGAACAGAATCCAATCAAAATCGGCGATTCTCCGCACCGCATCCTGAAGGGGAGCGGGGTCAGCGGGCTCGACGATCCGGAGGGTGGGGAAAAGCAGTACCCTGGCCCCGAGCGCGCGCAGGCCGGCGGCCAGGTCGCTGGCCTGGGTGCGGGCCCGCGTCACCACCACCGTGCGGCCAAACAGCGGCTTGCGCTCGAACCACTGGAGCTCGCGGCGCAGGCTGACCACCTCGCCCACAAGGATGATTGCGGGCGGCTTCAGTTTAGCTTCCTCGACCCGCCCAACGATGCTGGCCAAGGTGCCTTCGATGACCCGTTGCGTGGGGAGCGTCCCCTGCCCGATGAGGGCCACGGGGGTATCGGGGCTGCGGCCGTTCTGCGTCAGTCGGGCCACGATGCCCGGCAGGTTTCCGACCCCCATGTAGAACACCAGCGTGCCGCCGCCCGCGGCCAGGGCGGCCCAGTCGATGGCGGGCTCTTCCTTCTCGGGGTCCTCGTGGCCGGTGGCAAAGGTGACCACCGAGGTCAGGGTCCGGTGGGTGACGGGAATCCCGGCATAGGCGGGGGCGGCAATCCCGGCGGTGACCCCGGGAACGACCTCGACGGGGACGCCGGCCGCGTGCAGCGCGAGGGCTTCCTCGCCGCCCCGGCCGAAGACGAAGGGATCGCCGCCCTTCAGGCGCACCACCCGCCGTCCCGCCAGGCCGTGCTCGACCAGCAGCGCGTTGATCTGCTCCTGGGTCAGGGTGTGCTGGCCGGCCTGCTTGCCGACATAGATGCGGGCGGCGCTCTCCGGCGCGTGCGCCAGCAGCTCGGGGTTAGCCAGGTAGTCGTACACGACCACCTCGGCCACGGCCAGGCAGTCCCGGCCCCGCAGGGTCAGAAGCCCAGGGTCACCCGGGCCAGCGCCGACCAGATAGACGATGCCAGAATTGCTCATGATGAGGCCACGCTATTCTGCAGTTCGCGCTCTACCGCGCGGATGATCTCGGCCGCTCCCTGCGCCAGCAGCGCCGCCGCGGCGGCGCGGCCGACGTCGCCGGGGGCCTCCGGGCGCCCCTCGGCCTGGCTGTCCAGACAGCGGCTGCCGTCCAGGGAGAGCACCCGTCCCCGGAGTCGAAGGGCACCATTCTCGACGATGGCAAGGGCGGCAACGGGGAGGGTACAGCCGCCGCCGAGGGCATTCATGAAGGCACGTTCGGCTTCCACCGCGGTGGCGGTCTGGGGGCAATGTACGGGGGCCAAGAGCTCGCGCAGCCGGTCGTCATCGGCCCGGATCTCCAGGGCCAGGGCCCCTTGCCCCGGCGCCGGCAGCATCTGGTCCGGGGTGAAGAAGTCAGAGATGTCCTGCTGACGTCCGAGCCGACATAGGCCCGCGGCCGCCAAGACGGCGCAGTCCACCACCCGGTCACGCACTTTCTGGAGCCGCGTATCCAGGTTGCCGCGCAGGTTGACGACGGCGCAGCCCGGGAAGGCGCGGCGCAACTGCGCCCCGCGGCGCAGGCTGCTGGTGCCGATGCGGGCGGTGCCCGGGGCTTGCAGCAGCTGCTCACACCGACCGCCCACGAGGGCGTCCCGCGGGTCTTCTCGCCGCGGCACCGCGCCCAGGGCCAGGCCCGCGGGCCACTCGATGGGCAGGTCCTTCAGGCTATGCACGGCCAGATCGATGGACCGAGCCAGCAGCGCATCCTCGATCTCCTTGGTGAAGAAGCCCTTCCCCGCGAAACGGGCGGGGCCATCCTGGGTGCGGAGGTCGCCGGTGGTGCGGATGATGACCGCGTCAAAGCCAATCTGCGGGTGCTGGGCCCGCAGCCGGTCCAGGACCCCTTCGGTTTGGGTGCGGGCGAGCAAGCTGCCCCGGGTGCCGACTCGGATGGTGCTGTGAACGCTCATTCCGCGGCCTTCTTGTCTTCTGGCGGCGTGGCTTTCTCGGGGTCAGGCGTCGTCGTCGTTTCAACCCCATACATGCGTGCCGCTACGCGGGAGTAGATGTCCCAGTCACCGTTGCGGGCGGCCTGGTTCAGGGCGCTTTTCGGGCCCGCCGCCATCTTAGCGAGGGCGCGGTGGAGCATGATGCGGATTTCATTCCGGCACTGTTGGCACTCGGGTCCGAGGGGCGCGACTTTGCCTTTGGCGAAAGCGCGCACGATCTCGGTCTGTTCGATCTCCGCCATCGCCTCGTCGAGATGCCTCATGAACACGGCGAGGCCCAGGCTCTCTGCGCGGAAATTGGCCATCACCTCGGCCGCTTCTTCGCGCACGATGACCTGCGCCAGTTCGATGGCTTCCTGTCGACGCGCCAGGTTCTGGGAGGTGATACCCTGGAGGTCGTCGACGTTGTAGAGGTAGACGTTGGGGACATCGCCGGCGCTGGGTTCGATGTCGCGCGGGACGGCCAGATCGATGAGCAGCCACGGGCGGTTGTGGCGGACCCGGGCCCCGGCGCGCACGGCCTCGGCCCGGATGACGTAGTGAGGCGCACTGGTGGCGCTGATGACGATGTCTGCCCGCGGCAGGAATTCCTCCAGGCGATCAAACTCGATCGCGATGCCGCCGTAGCGATCCGCCACGGCCCGGCTGTGCTCGATGGAGCGGTTCAAAACGCAGGTTTCACGGACGCCCCGATCCGCCAGTGAACGGAGGGTCTGCTCCCCGATCTTGCCCGTGCCGACGATCAGAACCGTCTTGGTCGACAGGTCACCGAAGACCTTATCGGCCAGGTCCACGGCGACGGAGCCGACCGAGACCCGCCCGCGGCAGATCTCCGTTTCGCTGCGGACCCGCTTAGCGACGCGGAAGACCTGCTGGAGCAAGGCACTGAGGGCCCGGCCGACCGTGGCGGTCTCCGTGGCGGTCTGGAAGGCCTGCTTCACCTGGCCGAGAATCTCCGCTTCTCCGACCACGAGCGAGTCGAGGCTGGTGGCCACGGTCATCAGGTGTTCGATGGCCTGGAGCCCGGATTTCACGTAGAACAGCCGACTCAGGTCCGGGTCGGTCTCGTCGGCCTGCCGCAGCAGCGCGGCGATGAGCGCCTCGCTGCCCGCTTCGGCGACGGAACCGGCCGCATACACTTCCGTCCGGTTGCAGGTGGAGAGGAGCAGCAGTTCGGTGTCGGGCAGATCGGCCTGCAGTCGGCGCAACACCTCCGGCACCCGTGCCGCCGGGAACGACAGGCGTTCCCTGAGCCGCAGGGGGCTGGTGCGAAAGTTGACGCCGACTGCCAGTAAGTTCATCCGTCTGTCTGCCCTAGAAACCCGAAGTTATGCATGCTTTTGGCCAGCAGGTGTACGCCGAGGAACGCCAGGAGCACGCAGAGGAATCCGAGCACCGCTACCCAGGCCACCTTCCGCCCGTGACGGTCGGCGCCGCGGCGCAGGTGGAAGAGCAGACCGTACACGGCCCAAGTGAAGCCCGTTGCCAGCACCTTCGGGTCCGTCGTCCAGCGCACCCCCCACTTGTTCACATGCGCCAGGACCACGCCCATGGCGATCGACACGCTGAAGAGGAAGAAAGCGGGGCCGATCAGCTCGAACATGACTCGGTCCAGGGTCTCCAGCGCGGGCAGGTTGCGGTAGACGGGGCCAAAGTTCCGGCGCTTCAGATTGCGGTCCTGCAGGAGGTAGGCCGCGGCCACCACGCTCTCGATGGTGAACAGGCCATAGCCGGCGAACGCCGTGGCCACGTGGAGGCCCAGCATCGAGGTCCGCAGGTTCGCGGGGATGATGGGGGTGGCGGTGAGGTAAAGCAGGCCGAGAAGAACGAGGCCGGCCTGGTAGGGGAAGAGGAAGGCGGCGAGGGCGCGGAGGTCGTAGCGCTGGCTCACGTACAGGTATGACGCGGTCACCGCCATGGCGTACCAGGAGGCGGCTTCGAAGGCCCCAAAAGCTGGGAACATCTCCAGCCGGAGGCCGTGCAGAATGAGCACCGCCCCGAGGCAAAGAGCGCCCGCGGCAGCGGTGACCGGCAGGGCCCGTGCCGCGGTCGGCAGGGGCTTTTCGGTCCGCACCACGCCCAGGACCGCCAGGACGGCGGCGAGCGCGTACAAGGCGCCAGCGCTGGCGCCGATAATGAGTTCCAGTGTCATCCCTACCACTCCGTGTTGGCCAGGTTGCTCGGTGACCGACAGGGTCTGTCCGGCCCGCCCCATCGGGGTGCCGGTTCGGAGGGCTCCCGCCAGGTGGACAAGGTATCCAGGTTCCTGCGGTCCGCCAGACCGTCAGGAGGGTTGCTACCGCGGCAGCTTGGTCTCCTCCGGTTTGACCGCAGGAGACGGTGGCTGTGTCGGCGCGCCCGCGGCGGCCGACGGCGACCGCCCGGGCGCCGGGCCCGTGGGAAGGCCGTTCATCAGACGTTCGACGCCCTTGAATTGCGCACTCTTGCAGCCGTCCTTGGGCAGGCCGTGGTCGCCCCACTTCGCGAGGTCTTCGGGTTTGTGACAGGCGGCGGAGGCACAGCTCTCATGGCGCGTCTCCGCTTTCCACTGGTGGGGTTTATGGCAGGCCAGGCAGTTCGCGTGGTCCTTGTGTGCGTGCAGCGCTGAAGCGGCGGTCGGGTGGCACGGCTGACAACTTGCGGCGGTGACCTTCTGGAGCGGCGGCCGGTGACACATGGAGCACTCGAAGATCATCTTGTCGGTGCTGAATTCCTTCTGGTGGCAGCTCTTGCACTGAGAGTACGGATTGGCGGCCGCATGGCAGTCCCAGCAACTGATTTCCTGGTTGAAGTGTTCTTTGTGGGTAAACGGATGCAGCAGGGTGTTGTCCGGGGCGGTGGCAAGCAGGCTTCCCGGCTCGCGGGATTTCTCGTAGAAGCGGTGACAGACCTCGCACTTGCTGGCCAGCGGTTGGCGAGTGTCGCGGCGGACGTGTTTGCCTTCGTGGCAGCGGAAGCAGCCCGGCGCCGTGCGGTGCCCGGTATTGTCGGGGTAGGTGTGCCAGGCGATCTGCATCTCCGGGTAGACATTTCGGCTGTAGATGGCCTGCACCGCCGCGATGGCCTTGTCGAGGGCGGCCTGGCGCTCCAGGACCTTGCCGCCGAAATGGTCGGCGTAGTAGGTGTTGATGTCGTTCGCGATGCCTTTAGCGGCCTCGTCGGCGCGGCTGTACTCGCGGGTCAGCGTCGCGATGGCGACCTTCTTGATGGAGGGCAGCGAGCGCTCGATGCTGCCGGCTTCAAGAGCGCGGTCGACGGTTTCGTCCGGGGTCAGGAATGGGTGGGCCGGGCGGTTGTGGCAGTCGCGGCAGTCCATGGCCTGCTCGGGAAAAGCCTCGAGACTGCTCTCGCTGTACTTGCGTTCGCCTTTGGCGTAGAGGTCGTAGACGACCCGCGAGCCGTCGTCATCAACCACCGTAAACTGGGCGATCTCCTGCTTGTTGGCGCTCGACGGCCGGAAGAGCAGTTTGTGCCGCAGCATGTGCTGGTGGATACCGCCGGCGACGCCGTGCGCGCTGGTGCCGCCACCGATGGGCAACTGCAGCTCCAGGTAGCGCGCCGAGTTCTCCATGTCGTAGCCGTAGCGCACCCGGCCATCGGACTTCGTCCCCCAGTGCTTATCCTCCCAGTGACAGCGCTTGCAGGTGCCGTCGGCGGCGGGGATGTGTTCCTCCGCCGCACGGATAGGACGCGGAAAGGTGTTCAGAGCAATCTGCTGGAGCTGGCGAAGCCCCGACACTTTGGCGCGGATGAAACTCTTGATCCCTGGCCCCACATGGCATTCGACGCAGGAGACGTTCGCGTGCCCCGAGTCCCGGTGGGCGGTGAACTGCGGGGTCATCGGCACATGGCAAAGCTGACCGCAGAAGGGCACGGACTCCACGTAGTGATAGGCGCGCCACGAGAATAGCCCCGCCCCGAGTGCCAGCAGGCCGCCGAGGCCGAGGCCCAGCCCGAGGGTCCAGCGGCTCAGACGCTGGATACTGAGACCCCACTCGCCCCAGACGTCAAGAGGCTGACCCGAGCGCTGGCGCCGCCAGGCATAGAGCAGCACGTCGGCAGCCAGGAGGGCCAGGCCGGCGCCGATGAAGGGGGGCACGACCATGTAGGTCCACATGCCGGCGCGGACTCCGGGGTGACTCGCGGCCAGGTCGTGGGCCAGGCCAGCGCCGGCGAGCAGGCCGGCCAAAAGCGCCAGGGCAGCGCCGAGGAGGAACAGTGGACGCTTCCAGGGTTTGAAGGGAATCGTGTTCACGGTCAGGCGTCTGCTTCCGGTTACGGTTTGGCCGGGATCGGCTCCTTCGGGGGGGCCGGCGGCTGCTGGTTCGAATAGGTTCTGGTCTTGTGGCAGGCGGATACGCATTGGCCGCCCGTCGCGGTCTGCTCGAAGCGAATGGTCAGCTTCCAGCCCTCGGGGCCGTACTGAACGCTTTCACGAACCTGCTTTGCCTGCATGCTGCTGTGAGGTTCGTGGCAAAGACCGCAGCTCCGCCCCTTCTTCAGCCTCGGCTTCTGCGCTGGCGTGCCGGCTGCGGCGGCGAGTGCCTGGGCCGCCGCGGCGGTGCTGGCCGCAGTGGGGTCTTCGTCCATGATATGGACATAGTGGAGGTTCAGGTCGCCATCGCGGAAGCCGGTCCGAACGGTGCGCCCCTCGGTGGCCAAGCGCTGGTCGTGACAGGCGAAGCAAAGGGCGTAGGTGGACCCGGCAAACGGCACATAGAGACCAACGGGAAAGGCTTGACTAAGCAGTTGGCTGTTGGGCGATGCGTGGCCCAGGTGGCATTCGGCGCAGCGTCCATCGCGAACGGGCTTGTGCTGGAACCGCGCCTTGGCGAGTTCCGACTTGACGTCCGGGATGACGCGATCCGGCGCGGTCAGGCGAATCTCTTTGTCGTGGCAGGAGTAGCAGGCCTGGTCGAGGGGGCTGTGGGTGAGGCTCTTGCCGGGGCTGGCGTGGGCTTCGTGGCAGAGCAGGCAGGTCTTGGCGTCACGGATCGCGCTGTGCAGGTGGTGCCCGGTCTCGGCGGGCGGCGGCGCCGCCACGAGGGTCGATGAGGTCGGCTGGGGCGCCGCGGGGGCGGGCAGGGGCGCAGCGGGGGCGGGCAGGGGCGCAGCGGTTGGCGCGGCGACCGCGAGCGCAGCCTGGGCAGGCTGGGCGGTTGGTGCGGCGTTGCCCGCCCCGGCGGGGGGCACCAAGCCGGTCTCCAACGCGACCGCCACCGGCTTGTGGCAGCTCAGGCACAGAGCTTTCGGTTCCAGGGTCAGAAGGCGTTCCACGCTGCCGCCATGGGCGACGTGGCACATGGTGCATTTCTCCGTCACCGGCTTATGCACGCGACCGGCGCCGACCAGGGTCTTGCCGACCTTCTGGTGGCAGGCCAGGCAGAGCTTCTGCTGGTCGTCCTGCAAGAGGGCCTCATAGTCGGAGTTGTGATTCTCATGGCAGGCCAGGCAATTGCCCTTGGACACGGGTTCGTGCTGCTTGGCGAAGGTCGGTAGTTCCTGACGGTCTTTGCGCTCGGACGCCTTCCGGGGTTTACCGTCCGCGGCCAGCGGCATGGGCTTGGTGGGATCGTGGCATTCGCCGCAGAGTTTCGCCACGTCCTGGGTGACCAGCAGGTTACGCTTGGCGCCGCCGTGGGGATTGTGGCACTTGGTGCAGCCCGTGTCGGTCACCACCCGATGGATAAACTTACCTTCGGCCATGCGGTGGCAGTAGGTGCAGATGCTCTCCTTGGTCCGGATGAGCTCGTACTTATGCTCGCCTTGGGGCAACTGGCGATGGCAGACGTCGCAACTGCCGATGGCTACTGGACCATGAACCCACGGCGTCTCGTTCAGCCCACCATGGCAGCCGGCGCGTAGGCAATCGGGGGTGTAATCGCGCCGGGTGCGGTCCTTGGCGCTCTTAGCGGCCGGAGCGGGGGCCACGAGCGCGGCCGGTCGGGTTGCGTCTACTGGCGCCGCGGCGGGCGGCGGCGCCGCCGCGCTACGGACGGCCGACGTCAGCCAGGCGACCAAGACGACGAAGGCGCCAAGCCGGACCCGAAATGAGGTCCGACCAGCACCGGTACGCCGAGGCGGACGGCGTGGGTTGGGGTTGCGATTGTTCACAGTCATGCGGCAGGAAGAGCGCGCCCTTCGTGCTGGCTTTGTGGTCGCGACGGCGGCGTCATGTCGTCCGGTCGAATTCTTTGTTCGCAGGTTTGGTGCCAGCGTCATGAAACACAACGGAAGCAATTGTTTATTATAAGGTTAAGTCTGTATGTGGCTGTTTCAGTGGCGACCTTGGGCGGGGGCCGCGGGGGTGTCAACCGCCGAGATATGCGCGGCAGTAGCGCGAAAACAAGCACTTGCCTCGGGCATGAAGGGCCTTGGGTCAGGGGCTCGCGACGGCGGCCGGTCCGGGCCGTGGTGGGGGGGATTCGGTGGTCGTTGGGGGTCCTTGGCGAAACCACTGGATGACCCCGAATACAGCCAGCAGCCCGAGGTCGACAGAGCCCAGGATGCACATGCGGGTAGCGGCGGCGCCGGCGCCAAAGCCGTAGCTATGCAGGCCGGTGCCAAGGATGTAGTTCACCCCGACATAGGTCATGATGATGAGCCAGAAGGCCATGATGCTCTTGGCAGCGGTGGCGAAAGGACCGCGGGCGACGGCAAAGTAGGCGAGGGCGACGGGGGTTGCCGCCAGCGCCGCTAGCTTGCCAGGGGTGATCGGCGTGAAGGCGGGGAGGATGACGCTGCCGATCGCCAGGACAAGAACGGCGCAGACCCCGAGCACCCAGAGGAGGCGGCGCGGGCGGTCGAGCCGGACGTGCAGCACGGTCATGTAGCCGAGCAGCGCCACCAGGGACCAGACCTCTTTCGGGTCCCAGCCCCAGTAGCGCCCCCAGGAGGAGGCGGCCCACATGCTGCCGGTGGCGATGCCCGCCAAAAGCAGGAGTGAGCCACTGAGGATGTAGCCATGCTGCAGGCGGTCGAGCCTGGCGATCAAGGGCAGGCGCGCCGGAAATAGCGCCGTGGTCACAATCTGGACATGGGCCAGCAGGACGGCGATTGCCAGGACCGCGTAGGAGATCATGATGACCGGCACGTGGATCGACATCCACACCGTGTCCAGCAGCACCGGGGCGATAGGACGGATGAAGGGGTCGAGCGGCAGGCAGTCGGCCAGGCAGAGCGCCAGGGCGCCAATGGCCGCGGCCGTCAGCGGCACGCTGCGGTGCCGGAAGCAGACGAACGCGACCACCGCGAACGCCGCCGCACCCCAGCTCAGGAACAGCAGCGACTCGTACATGTCCGACGCCGGAATCCGGCCGGCGATCGTCCAGCGCAGCAGCAGGCCGTAGGTAAACACGGCAAAACCCGCCAGCGATACGGTCATGGCCAGGCCATCGAGCCAGCGGCGGCGAACCGGTAGCGACAGGGCGGTCAAGAGAGCGCTGATGGCCAGCAGAATCCAGGCCTGGCGAAAGGTGTGCAGGCGGTTGTAGCGCAGCTCGGTGGCGATTTTGGCCGCGGTCGGGCGATGTCCCGGAAAGCGCTGCGCCTCGGCCACGACCTGGGTGGCCGCCACGGCGAAGGCCTTAGCGTCGTCCAGACGCCAGGCCGCGCCGAGATCGGCCCAGGCCTGACGCAGGGCTTTGAACTCGGCGCCGTCGGCCTGTGCCAGCCAGCCGTTCGAGCGCCAGGGGCGGTCCTGACCCTCGGCTTCCGGGATAAAGCGGATCGCCTCGCCGACCGAGACGCGCTGGAACGCCACCAAACGCTCGTGCAGTTTGCGCACTTTGGCCTGCAGCGGGTCGGGCTTGTGGTCGGCGGCGCCGGAGTCTTCCTGCTCCACCAGGGCGTGAATGCGCGGGTTGGCGACCAGCTCGTTGTAGCCGAAGCGCGTCCGCTCCACCGACAGCTCCAATTCGGCCCTGAGGGACGCATTGCCGACGCTGAAGAGCGGGGTCTCCTGCCAGGCGCTTCCATCGAGGGCCCAGCCCAACAGCAGCAGCACAGGGTCCGCGCCCCGGGGCGACTCTTTGCCGGTGACCGTGGAGACGAGGTCGCGCGCCAGGGTATCGAGGGGCAGGCAGCGCCCGTCGTGCTGGACGACGAGCGCGCGCAACGGGTCGCCGGTGATCGTTTTCGGCAGTTCCGGCAGAGGCGCGGCGAGGGCCGCGAACCCCAGTCCGGCAAGAACGGCCCCCAAGAGGGTGCGGTACATGAGCTCCATCCTTCTCTAGTCTCTCGACTTCGCTGTCAGGTCAGGGCAGGGGGTGGCAGCGCGCCAGGCCGCGGCTCTCTGGGCCAAGGCCAGGGCAATCCCCAGCATGGCAGCGATATAGCCCAGGAAGACGATCGGCCGACCGGGGTCGCGCGCCACGCTCAGCACGGTGGCAAGCCCCTCGCCAACTTGGCGGTAGCTGGATTGGTAGAGGGTAAAGCCCTTGAGCTGGCCGGGACGGTTCATGCTGATCACGCAGCCCTGGTCTCTCCCCGTGTCGGGGTCGGTCAAGGTGACGTTACTCTCGTACGAGCGGGGCCGTTCGCCGCCCGGGTAGTAGCCGACCCGGAACGAGTTCAGCCCGACCGTGAAGCCCAGCGGCACGACCGGGTCGTCATACCGCACCTGGTAGGTGTTGCCGACCGCCTCGAAGGTGTGCTCCCCGGATTTCGGCAGCCAGAACTCGAGGTTGAGCCCCGCGCCGGTCACGCTGAGCAGGAGCGCCGGCTGGGGCTCTCCTCCCGAGACTTCCGCGGGGAGCGCTTCCAGGTGTGTCCGGGCCTGTTTGAACCGGCGGCCCAGGCCGAGGGTCTGGCCGGGCCACGGGGTCGGTACCGGGCGGTCCGCTTCAAACCGGTGGACGGCCCCCGGCTGCGCTTCCCCGGCGAAGCGTACCGCGAGCTGCCCCGCGGGGCCGCTGAGGACTTCGATCTCGCTGGCTGCCTGGAGGTCAGTCGCCGCCACGAAGCCCAGCTTGAGGTTCGGGTTCTGCTTCTCTCCGGCCCGGCCATGGAAGTCCGGGAAACGGGCAAAGGCCAGTCGCGTCTCGGTCCCGTCTGGGCCGGCGATCTCGGCCTCGATGGCAGGATTGGCGGGGCGGTCAGAGGCGTTGACGATGGTGCGTTCGGGGCCCACGACCGCGTGGGGGAGGTAACGTAGAACCCGCAGGGTGTAGCCCGTGTCGCCGACCTTGACCGCCTTTTCCGTGCAGGCTTCCAAGGGGAACTCGAAAGCCGCGCCGGCGATTTCGATGCGGGCCTTTCCCGGCGAGTTCGGGCCGCCCATCCCGGGCGAGTCCGAGCCGCCCTGCCCCGACAGGATGCGTTCCCAGGCTTCTGGACTCTCGGCGCGCAGGGTCACCTCTTTGCCACCCAGGGCCAGCGGTTCGTCCGGGAACACCCAGCCCCGCAGCTCGTGACCGTCCGTGGTCAGCACCAGTTCCACGGCCAGGCGCGGGGTGGGCGAGTCATCCGTGACGCGAGTCTCCCAGGTCACCCGCGGCAGGTAGCGCAGGGCGGTGGCGCGGAGGCCGTCGACGGTCAACTCGGCGCCGGGCAGACGGTCGAGCGCCGAGCGCCGGTTGCCCAGCTTGCGGCCGAGGTCCAGCGAGTCCCCGGTCTCGCCGCGGCGGCCGAAGGACATAGCGTCGCCCGTGATGATGAAGTGGTCTGCCTTCTCGCCCTGGCCCAGAGAGAGTTGGCCGCTGACCCCGAAGCGGTCCGTCACCAGTGCTCCGAGCAGGATGGTGAGCAGGCCAGCGTGGGTGATGACGAAGGGGACTTGGCGGCGGCGGAAGGGATAGCGAGCCAGGACCGCGGCCAGGATGTTCAGCGCCAGCAAGGCGAGCAGGCCGCGGAACCAGGCTGCGCTGTAGAACACGGCCTGCGCCTGTTCGGTGCTGTGCGCGCTCTCGTAGACCGTGGCGCTGCCCATGGCTACCATCAGCAATAGCAGCAGCAGCGCGCCGATCCCGAGCGATCCGGCGGCCTGCAGGGCGGCTCGCGGCTGAGATTTCCACTCCATGCGGTTCATTCTTCCTTTCTGACGGGGCCTTCGCCCCGGGACAGACTGGCGCTCCAAACCTACCCGGTCAGCCCGTGATGGGCGCGGCGGGTCATGAGGGCGGCGCGGCCGGGCTCGCGGCGCTGCGGGGAACCGGGGCCGTCTGACCCGCGTTTGGCCGGTGGGTTCCCGCGTCAGCCGGGGCAACGCCGCTGGCGGGCGCCGGGGGCAGGCCGGGCGGCGGCTTCAAGAAGAAGCGTTGTTCTCCGCCGTGGGCCGTATGGCAATCAATGCACGAGCGCTCGCTGGCGGCCAAAGGCCGGGGGTGGTGGGCTCCCGTGGAGAGCTCCGCTTCCCAGTGGCAGCGGAAGCAGACCTCCGCGGGGGGGCCGCGCAGCAGCGCCGGGTAGGCAGACTCATGGGGCAGGTGGCACCACAGGCAGGCGCTGTGGAGGACGGGAGCGTGGGCAAATTGAGGTTTGCCCGGCATGGTCTTATGGCACGAGGCGCAGAGTCCCTCCTCGGGTCGCATGATGACGAAGTCCTGGCCGTGCGGCACGCCACCCCCGGTAACCGTGACGTTGTGGCACTTGGCGCACTGGAATTCCGCATACGGTTTGTGGACGGAGGACGACCACTGCCTGGCCGGGGGCTGGTCTGTCGGCGCCCCCGGCTTCGGCTCTCCCGCGGTCACGGCTGGCAAGGGGGGGACGCCATCGATGAAGAGGCAGAGCACCCGGTAACGACTCTCGGTGGAGCAGGCCGCGACCAGAAAGAGCGCGGGTAACAGCAGAACGACGGCCCGCCGCGACATCCCGGCCCGGGTGGCCCGCCGCAGGCGGTCAAGCCGACGGCCGACGAGTCCGTAAGCATGGTATGGAAATATCGGCATGCGCCTCGGCCCAAGTCCACTACGTTCAATCCAAAACAACGACACGCCAACCGCACAAACCGCGAACGAGTCGCGGGGCCGACGGCATACCCGCTCTGTACGGGTCTCGCCGATGTGGCAATGGCAGCGGTCTTTTCCCGACCTCAGGGCCGGGTGCCGACCGCCGCTGCGGGAAAGATCCCCTCGAGGGCCTGGCGGTAGCACGCCATGGCCTTAGCCTCGCTTTTTTGGCGTTCATAAAGCTGCCCAAGCGCGAACAGGACTCGGCTTCTCTCTTCGGAGGCCACGCCCCCCTCGTCCAGGCGCTTCTGGGCCTCGTCCGCAGCGCCGCGCTGCACCGCCAGCAGTGCCTGCGCCAGGGTCATCTCGGTGGGCACGGGATCGCGGCTTGGCAGACGCCCGAGTTCCGCCGCGGCTTCATCCACCTTGCCCTGCCTCAGGAGGAGAGTGCCGAGCACGGCGGCCACGGCGACCGAGTCAGGCTTCTTCTCTTTGAGTTCAGCGAGTACGGTCAGGGCCTGCGCCGCGTCGCCGGCCTGGGTCAACAAGCGCGCCAGAGCCAGGCGCTCGTCAAAGGTCTGCTCGTCTGGGGTTGGAGTGTTGGCGGCCAGGGCGAGGCGGTCGCGGTGTTCGGACTCGCTGATCTTCTCCAGGAGTAGGTCCGCGTGCGCCTGGAGCCGACGGGAATAGCCCTGAGGCAGATGCGCGACCACGAAACGGAGTGTTCCGGTTGGGTCAGCGAACAACGCCGTGGGTGAGACGATCACGCCGAAATCGGTGTACATCCGCCGGGTTGGGTCCAGCGCGATGTCCACGGTCAGTCCCTTTTGTGCTGCCAGGGCGGCGAGTGAACCCTCGGCGTCGTCGCGGGTCGCTACGGCCAGGACCGCGAGGTTGCCGCCGACGTTCTTCTTCAGCAGTTCATCGGCGGCCAACAAGGCCGTGAGCGAGTAGTCTTGCTGCGGTCGAACAAACAACAGGAGAAGAACCTTCCCCTTGTAGGTATCCTGGGTCACTTTGTGGCCCGCCAGGGTCTCAACCCCAAAGGCGGGGATGGCGGTGCCCTCTTTGTGGCCACGAAGCGCCAAGGCCGACGGCGCAGTGGCCAGCCCCAAGAGGATCGCCAGAAGGCCGGGGGCGATACGGCGGACCGAGCGCCGCAAGGGGCGCGGCTGCGGCCCGGCGGAGTGCCCGAATCCCGGCGGACCACGCCGACTGACGTCGGTCTGCATGCGGCCGGAATAGGTGCTATCCTGAGCTCTGTCTGTGATCATCATATTTCCGGTCCTGGTGACTGGCGCGATAAGGCAACCCCATGACCCCCTGCCACCCTGGCGCCTGACCGCGGCGGGAGACCGGCGCGGCGTTTGGGGCTACCCAGGGTGCTTATCCCGTCACCATACTACGGCGGCGTGGTCGGCGCTATCCCGTCCGGTGCCGCGCCGCCGCCCGGTACAGGTTTGGGCGTGACCCGGTCATAGCTCTGTGACTTATGGCATCCAGGCTGACAGGAACCGCCGCTTGCGGTCGGTTCGAAGCGCAGAGGCATCTGCCAACCGCCGGCCCCGAAGGCAACCGACTCCGCCAGGTGCGTCGGCTGATTGCTGGCATGCACGTCGTGACAGGCCCGGCAACTGCGCCCCTTCGTCTGGCGGTTGACGTGGGTGAAGTGAAGATTCCGGTCACCGTTGCGGAAATCCGTGAACGCGGCCCCTCGGGCCTCATCCACCAGATGCTCTTCATGGCAGAGGAAACAGAGGGCGTAGCGGTCGGTCTTGAAGGAGACGTAGAAGTCGCTCGGGAAATCGTCCTTCAGGCGCCTTCGGCTGCTGCCGCCATGCACTTCGCTGTGGCAGGCCATGCAGTTGCCGTCGCGGATGGGGCCATGGTGCTCGGTGGTGCGCGCCAGGAGGGCGCCGAGGTTGGTGATGGTCGTATTGCCCGACTTGACCTCCTGGTCGTGACAGTGGAGGCAGAGCGACCGTGACTCGCGCCGCAGCAAGTGCTCGAGCTTGGCGGCGTGCGGGTCGTGGCAGTTGGCGCAGTAGTGATCCATGGTCCAGGCCTTGTGTTCGACTTTGGCGGTGCCGACCTGCTGTTGGATCGTCTGGTGACAGCCCAGGCAGAGCCCGGGCATGGCGGTCTTGAGATTCGTCGGCAGCGAGGTGCCGTGTGGGCTGTGGCAGGCGGTACAGTCCTTGGTCAGCGGTCCATGCGTGACCCGGTCGGGCCCCAGCCACACCGGGACCTGGGAGTGGCACTGCCCACAGAGCGACGCGGTCTCGCGGCGCAGCAGCCCGGGGCGGCTGGCGGCGTGCGGATCGTGACAGAGCGTGCAGGCGGTCACTACCATGGAGCGCTTGGCGGTCGCGGTCGCGATCCACTGCGCCGCGTCGTCATGGCAGCGCAGGCAAAGCTCAGGTGGCGCCGCGGTGAGCTTGAAAAGGTGCTTTTCAGGGTCGAGCACTTGGTGGCAGGCGTCACAGGCTCGTTCGGCCACGGGAGCATGTTGAACCCGATTCTGGGCGTAGCCGTCGTGGCAACCCGCCCGGGTGCAATCCGGGTCGGCTTTCGCCGGCACGCCTGGCGCGGCCGCCAGCCTAGGCGTTGACACGCACGCAAGCCCAACTAGGAGAGCGACCCAGGCGAGCCACGGCGGCGCCATGCTCAGCCGCACCGTCACCGGTTTGCCCGCGCCGCCAAGGGTCGTTAGCCGCGCCGACGCGGCCGCAGCCGGCCCTTGCCGACCGCCGACCGCGCCCAGATACTCCTGCACTGATCCGTTCGGCTGCATCCATGTTGACTTAGCATTTTTCGTGCCACGCGTACCGTGGCGCATGCAAGCGTGTTGGAAGGCATTGGGTACATGGCAAAACCGGCCTTTGAGCCGCGCTGGTCGACGGTTGTATCCGGGCGTGGCTGCCGAGAAACTCGCGGGGCTTGCGCAAGGATGCGCGAGTGCCCGGGGCGCGGCGGGGAAGGCCAGGCCTCATTGCCGTGAACTCGGGGGTATAGCACGTTGAAGGCCGGGCCCAGGGCTAGGGCTAGGAATCTGTGCCTGCCGCAGGCGGGCTGGCGGTGGCCGCGCCGTGGCCAGGGTCGAGGTAGGTACGCTTGTAGTACAACAGGAGGGCTGCCAGACTCAGCAGAACCGTGATGACCAGCGCGCCGATGACCGTCTGCTGGCGTTGAATGTGGCGCAGGTGCTGGATGAGCTGGCTCGAGGCCTCGGTGCGTTCCGCCACCGCCTGGATATCCGCGGCGATCTTGGTGACGTCGCGCACGTTGAAGCTGTGGAAGACCTGGCGCAACTGCGAACGGGCCTCGGCGGCATGGTGGTGGCGCCGCTCCAGTTCGATGTTGTGGTATCCACTCGCCTCGAGCTGCGTGGACTGCTCCGCGGAGGTCTTGATGCGCGCCTCCGATTCGGTGAGCATCTGCTTGATCCGCTCGACCGACTTCATCGTCGCGGCACGGTGGCAAGGACTGCAGCGGCCGTTTTGGTCGCGACCCTGCGTATCGATGATGTCGACCGTTGCGGGGGGGATCAGATGCGAGCCCCGGCCGTGGCAGTACAGGCAGGTGGGATTGCCGAAATCACCGTGAGGGCTACCCAAATGCTGCTCCTTGGTGTGGGCGTGGCACTTGCCGCAGAAGTAGGAGACGCTGCGGCCGCGGACCGCACTCACGAATTCCGGGTCGCGGGACGGGAGCAGGAACTCGGAACCACGCTCACGGTGCGCCGCCCGTTTGAACTCCTGGTCCGACCCAAACATGTCACGGCGGAGTGCGGCATTGCCGCCGTGGCAACCTTCGCAGCCGACCTTGCCAGCGAAATGCACGCTTTGCTTCCACTCGATCTCCGTGATCTCACTTGAGCGGCCGGGAAGATCGCGGTGGCACTCGATGCAGGCGTTGCCGGCGAACGGGTCGCTGCTGGCCGGCGCCGCGCCGACGGCGCGAGCCACGTTCAGGACCACGAGCGACAGGCTGCAGAGCAGGAACCTCATGACCGATCCTCTGGCTTCGCGTGATCGGGCGTAGCCGGGTCGTCGAGTACCTGGCGGAGGATCTGGCGTTCGCGCCAGATCAACCCGTAGAACGCCAGCAGGGCCAAGACCATGAAGGCGAACCTCAAAGGGTGTTCGGACATGTACTGGGAAAGCGGCACCAGGCGTTCCTTGCCGTCTACCAGGTTCTCTTTCCACCCGCCCCATATCGTCAGGCCCAAGAAGGCGAAGACCGCCGCCTTTACGCCCAGGCGGTAGCACCAGCCGGGCCGCTCGGCGGCGCGCTTGCGGTACCAGAAGGTAAGCAGGGCCACGACCAGCACCACGACCCCCTGACTCAAGACGCCGAGCGTCTTGCCGCTGATCCCGAGGAACTGCGTCGGCATCAGCCGCAGGTACTGATATACGGCCAGGAAATACCATTCCGGCTTAATGCCCGTGGGCGTGGCCCCCCGGGGGTTGGCGGGTTCCTCGTGGTGCAGCACCCCGTGACACCCCATGGCATCCAGCAGCCCCGGCAGAATCCCGAGGAACACCAGCAGCGCCAGGATGCAGAGCACCGCCACCACCATCTTGATGATCTCGTTGGGCCAGAATGGCTCAAGCTGGTCGGGCCGATATTGCTCGCTGTATTTTACCGCCATCACGAGTCTCCTACAGCGGTCGGGAAATCCCGGTCTGCCGAATCATGGCAAAATGCAAGCCCATAAGACCCGACACTGCGGCCGGCAGGACCCAGATGTGCAGGGCGAAGAAGAAGCCTAGCGTATCGCCGCTGATGGTTCTGCCGCGGCGCACCAACTTGACGATTTCCTCGCCGATGACGGGGACCGCGCCGGGTATCTCGGTTCCCACTTTGGCGCCCCAGTAGCTCAGTTGCGTCCACGGCAGCAGATAGCCGGTGAATGCCATGATA
>CAIZKT010001059.1:0-3946 GCA_903933565.1 uncultured Victivallales bacterium
CCGCGTGGGCAGTGGCCGCGAGCCGCGGCCGCTCCAATCCTTACCCTCATGCAGAGAACCGTTCGTATTGGTACCGTGGCTGACCAGGATCACTTTCGCCGCGAGGACATTCGGCGCATGAGCCCCAGCCGTCGGGTCCGGTTGGTCTTGGCTATGCAGCGGCGTTTTCTTGACTGGGGCCGGCACCCCATGCAGCGCGTGGCGGTCATCCGCCGAATGGGAGATCCGTCGGATGCCGCATAAGCACAGCCTGGTGTCGAAAGGCATGCGCGAGTTCATCTGCTTGATGCAGCAACACGACGTCGAGTTTCTCATCTGTGGTGGACATGCCGTCGCCTTCCACGGCTACCCGCGCCTGACCCTGGACTTGGATATCCTGGTTAGGCCATCCAAGGCCAATGCTCGGAGGCTCATGGCGGCCCTGGCCGAGTTCGGTTTTGGCGCGGCCGGGATACCCGAAGATAGCTTTTCCCGGCGCGGCACGGCCGTGACTCTCGGCGTTCAGCCAAACCGTCATAGGGGAGTCGCATGGCCCTGCCTTATAGGTTAAGGAGATCATTGGAGCCATTGAGACAAGCGCTGCACGCTTTGGCTACCCGATTCACCTATCATGCCGTTTGCTCATTGAGGGGCTCCAAGCAAGTTAGGTTTCAGTCCATTCTGATTATGGCCCCTCATCCTGATGATGAAGTGCTTGGGCTTGGAGGGTTCGTGTTGCAGGTTCTGCAAGCCGGTGGAAAAGTTGACCTTGTCTTTCTTACCGATGGCGAAAAAAGCGGCAGCAGCCAGGACCGAGAAGAGATAAAGCGCGTGCGGATTGCTCAATCTGAAAGAGTCGCCAGTGAATGGGGCCTTCCGCTGGCATCTATCCATCGCCTGCATCTGCGGGACTCGATGGTGCCGCATAGAGGACAGCCGGGATTCGATGAGGCGGTTGTAGAACTGGTGCAGTTGCTTGACGATCTAGGTCCCGAGGCCGTGTTCGCTACGGATGCGCTCGACTATCACCAAGATCATGTCGCCTGCAGCGAAATGGCAACGGAAGCGCTAGGGCTATCAGCCAAGAAGCCAGAGTTGTGGTTTTACTGGGTCTGGGCGTGGTACCGCCTGGTGTGCCCGATGCAGTTGCACAAGATCCCGCTCAGCAAGCTGTGCAAGATTGATATTTCGGGTCAGATGGCCAAGAAGAAAGAGTTGCTGGACATCTACTTGAAACCGCTATCTCCTAAGGGAACTCCGTGGGGCGGTTGTTTGCCCGAAGCCATGTTGTATCCTTTCACCAAACCTTTTGAGTTTGTGCGAAAGTCGCTCGGTGTGGGCAAGAATCGAGCGGTGCAATAAGGATGGACCCAGGGCTGAATCTCACGCCCATACCAGACCCATGGCGTTGCGCTGGGCTGGTATTGCAGTGCGCCTTCGGCGCTTCCAACCGACTGCCTTATTGCGGAGGTCGGTTTTTTTGCGTGAATAGGTACTATATAAGGCCTATGCATGCATGAACCCCCGGTTGGGAGTACGGGACGGGCGTTTGGGAATAAGCGAGACGATGCGACGGGTGCTGGCGCAAGGGGGGAAGTGTGGCGTGCCCGACTGGGGTCGAACCAGCGACCTTCTGCTTCGGAGGCAGAGGGTATAGCTACTAATACGCATTAGTGGTACCAAAATTGGTTGCAATCACTCAATCCTGACGATATGCTTCTTCCAGTGGTTCCCACCCGGTATCAGGAGCCACCAGAGAAGGGGTGTACGGTGTCCATTTTCCGGAAGAGCATGCCCAACGGCAAGACGGCGCCGACGTTCTACTACCGCATCATGGTGGACGGCAAGCGCTACATCGGCTCCACTGGCTGCGCCACTAAGGTTGCCGCCCTGAAGTTTGAGCGCGAGAAGCTTGATGTCCTGCGCCAGCAGCGCAGCGCCAAGGCGGTGGTGGAGAACTTCCGCGACGAGCTGGCCGGGGGCCGGCGGGTCGATCTGGACGAGGCCCTGGAGCTGTTCCGCGGCAAGCCCCGGCGCAAGCCCATCGGCGTCAAGCAGATGGCGTCCAAGGAGAGTTACTGGGCCGACTGGATCGCTTTTCTCAAGGCGCAGCACCCGTCCGCCCGGCGCCTTTCTGACGTGACCCTGGAGATGGCCGAGGCCTACATCCACCACCTCCGCGAGCACGGCAAGTTCGCCAAGACCATCGAGTACAAGCCGAAATACCGTCACCACGCGATCTCTTACGAGGCTGGGTGCGTCAAGCTGAGCCCCCGCACGGTCAACGTCTATCACAAGACCTTGCAGCAGATTTTCGGCACGCTCGCGGATGACGCCAGCCTCATGGAGAATCCCTTCCGCAAGGTCCCCAAGCTGGACAACGAGTACGAACACCGCGATGCCTTCACCCTTGAGGAGCTAAAGAAGATCGGGGAAGCCAGCCGGGCTGGCGACCCCTTCATCTTTGCGCTGTTCTGCATCGGCATGGCGACGGGGCTGCGCGAGGGCGACATCTGCACCCTGCGTTGGCAGGAGATTGACCTGGCCGTCGGCTGGATTGCCCGGAAGATGAGCAAGACCGGCAAGCTGGTCCGTATCCCCATCATGCTGCCGTTGCGCGCCTTCCTCGACCAGGCCGCGGCGACTCGTCTGCCCGACCAGGAGTACGTTCTGCCGGAACATGCCCGCGTCTACCTCAGCAACCCGAGCGGTATCGGTTACCGCGTCCGCGGGTTCCTGGAGGGGATCGAGATCACCACCACGAAGAAGGTCGAGGGCCGGTCCCGCCTGGTCAGCGTCAAGGACGTCCATAGCCTGCGCCACACCTTCTGCTACCTGGCGGCCATCCACGGCGTGCCGGCCAACATCGTGCAGTCCATCGTGGGCCACATGGACGAGCGGATGACGCAGATGTACATGGACCACGCCAGCGACCAGGTCAAGCGCGACAAGCTGGGCCAGCTTCCCGACTTCCTGGGCCAACTCCCGGAGGGGGCCGCGCTCACGCCGCCCGCGCCGCCGCCTGCCGACGAGGGTATTGCCAAGGCCATTGCCATCCTGGAGCAGATGCAGGGCGACGATCCTTCCCCCCGCTGGCGGGATCTCCGTGACGATGCCCTGGCCATCCTACGGGCTCTGGCGCACACCTGAGCGGCGAGTTCCCTGGTGGGTCAGGAACAGCCTGCCCGCCACTGGCGGTCCAGGCCTGACCCTTTCCCCGGGAATGTGGGAGGCGCGCTCTCGTAGAGCCTGAGCCCCGTCGAAGGCGGTCGCGGCGAATCCCGCTCCGGGAGAAACTGTCGGCCGGAGACCACTTCCCCCCTGGCGCGTTCTTGGGAAAAGTGAGCTGGCCGGTCAGATTGCCTGCCAGTTCTTCCACGGCTATGGCCACGAGGTCAAGTGGGAGGTCGTGGAGGAGCCCCTGCGGCTGTTGCCTGACACCATCGCTGCCGTCGCCGATGCGTGGGAGCGCTGGCTCGCCGGCCTGCGGTAGCTCCGCCATGCCCCTCAAGGACCTTGCCGAGTACCTGAAGATGTCCGACCGCCCGCTCTACGGGTACGCCCAGAAGGGGCTGCTCCCCGGCATCAAGATCGGCTCGGCCTGGCGTTTCCGTAAGGCCGATATCGACGCCTGGATCGAGGAACAGCGCCAGTTGACGGAACAGAGCATCTCGGCGCGGTGGAAGGAGCACTAGGCGCGGCGGGCGCCTGTGGGTTGACGGTGGAAGGTGGTAGGTTGGGGTGCCAGTACCGCGCCCAGGCCGGAAAGCGGCCGTTCTGGAGATGCGGTGGGCTCCACCGCGGTATGGTGGAGAGGCGGTGGGGGGCCACCGCCGCGCCTGAGGCCAGGCGCCTCTCCAGAAGAGTGGAGCGGCCGCGGCTCGCGGCCCGCGCCTGAGGCCAGGCGCCTGTCCAGGGGAATGGTGGAGATGCGGCGGGGGGCCACCGCGGTATGGGACTGAGTCCC
>CAIZKT010001060.1:0-4419 GCA_903933565.1 uncultured Victivallales bacterium
ATCCCCAGCCCTGGAGTCGGCGGTCTCCGCCGTATCCCCATCCCTGGAGCCGACGGTCTCCGCCGTATCCCCATCCCTGGAGCCGACGGTCTCCGCCGTATCCCCATCCAGAGACGGCGGTCTCCGCCGTATCCCCATCCAGAGACGGCGGGTTCCACCCTCCCTCAGCGCACCGGGACTCTGACCCCGGGCCGCAGGGTCACCGGGCCGAGCAGCCCGGAGAGCTGCAACGGCGAATCGGCGCGGTAGTGGCGCCAGGTGGTCCAGGTGAAGCGGCCATCCGGCGGCTTCGGCTTGCCCTCTTGGATCCAGGCCGGCCATTCGAGCAGACGGCCATCGGAACCCCACTTACGGCCATCGTCGATCTGCTCATCGCCAATCAGACGGTTCGGCCAGAGGTTGGTCACGCGCACGGTGAGCTGGTTGCGCCCAGGCTTCACGGCACCGCTCACATCCAGCCGGAAAGGCGGCTTCCACAACACGCCGAAGGCCTGGCCGTTGACCGACACCTCGGCAAAATTCAGCACCTGCCCGAGGTCAAGCGCCAGAACCTTCCCCGGCCCCAGCCATTGGCCATCAACCTCGAACTCCTTGACGTACTCCGCCGTCCCCGAGAAGTACCGCACTCCGGCCTCGGCGTGCTCGCTCCAGGATTGCAGTTTTGCGAAGTCAGCGGACTCGGGAGCACCCCAGCCGACCGGGAAGCGCACCGTCCACGGGCCGGGAATCTCCGGCGCCGATGGCAGGCTCGCAACCTGCACCGTCCGCACCGTCCCATCGCTCAGCGTCAGCGCATAGGCGCCGGGCAGCCAGGCGGTCAGCACGGGGGTCCCAGCGGCCCCGACGGCGAGGTCCCAGGGGAGCGGGGTGCCGATGTCCGCGGGCGCCGGCGGCAGGCGCACGGTCTGGTTCTCCGCCACGGTGAGCGAGCCCGGGACACCGTTCAGGCGGTAGTCCACCCGCAACTGCTTGGCCACCATCTGGGCCGGGTCGCCGGCGAGGCTGTTGCTGGCCGTGATCTCGAGCTTGCCCGCTTTCAGCGCGGCCCGGAGCGCGGCCGTGACCTCCACCACACCGGAGACCGGGCGCTCCTCCGTGTACCCATACAGGACGCGGTCCACGCTGGCCCCCTCGGGCACCGTGAGAGACTGGTTCTCGCTCACCGTCTGGCTCTTCTTCTCGCCGTTCAAGGTGTAGTCGAGCCGTAGTTCCTTGATGACATTGGGAACCGGGTCGCGGCCGGCGAATGCATTGTTGCCGGGGATCGTGCGCTTGCCCTCCTTGACCAGTGCCCTGACCTTCTCCGTGAGGTCGACGCGGTCGTCGGCTTCACTCAGCACCCCGTACACCGCCTTGTCGATCACCAGCTCGGCCGCGGGCCGCACCGCCACCACGGCCAATGGGCCCACCCAGACCACCTTGGCAACCGTGGGCCAAGCCGGCGCTGCGGCGCGGAAGACGACGAAGACCGAGCCGCAGGGATCAAGACGCAGGGTGACACGGGTCACCCCGGCTGCGGTCTCCCAGACTGGGGCGACTTCGGTGAGCCCCGTGTCCGGATGCCACAACTCCGGTTGGCGACCCTGCACCCGGAAGCTGCCGATAACCTCCTGGTAGTGTGGCGTGCCGCTGGCCAGGAAGTACCAGTCCGCACCCGCCTCCCGGCGGTGCATCCAGTCCACCGCGGCGGGCTGCCCGTCAGCCGTGCGAAACTCGGCATCGGGAGCAACCCCCAGGCTCGGCAGAACCTCCGTCAGCGCGGCGCCCCAGAAGACCTTGCCCTGGCCGAAAACGTGCTCTTTGACCTGCTTGCCGTCGCAGTCCCCCCAGACCTCCGTGCCGATCGCGGCGGTGGCGGCGTCGCACTCCGGGTAGCCGTTGAGGCTCGGCGAGCGGCCCGGCTTGGGTCCATACACCACCGCCCCGGCGCGTACCAGATCACGAATGCGCCCGGCCATCCCGGGGGTCATGGCGTCCGTGGGCGGCAGCACCAGCAGCGCGTACGAGGCCCCCTCGGGCAGCACCAACCGACCCTCCTTGACCGTCAGCCGTTGCCGCAGGACCTCGGGGTCGCAGCCGTCGTAGTCGTACCCCACGGGCGGACGCGGCTCCAGACTGTCGCGGGAACGCAGAGTGTTGGGCGCACTCTCGCCGACGAAGTACAGCAGATCGCCGACGAACGCCCCCGACTGCAGCATGAACTGGCCGCGCGCCAGGTAGCCGGTCCAGGCCGGGGCCTGCTCCCACCAGGTGATCGGCCACTCGAAGTGCATGCCCCAACGGCTCATGGTCATGCCGGGGCGCAGGTCCGTCCACGGCTGATGCGCGTAGCGGTGGAAGATCAGACGATTCACCCCGTAGGCCCACATGCGGTCCCCCAGCGCTTTGATCGACCACGGATCGTTGCGCCAGGCGCCATTCTCGGCACTGGCCGTAAACGCCTCAGCCCCGACGTAGCGCCGACCGTAGGTGTGCGCCACCGACGAGGCCATCTTGGCGCCCCCCGCATCGCCCTGCGACCCCGACCAGAACTCCGTCATCGGAATGTCCGCCCGCCCACCGGCCGTCAGGTTGCTGAAATTGCCATTGCCGTAGGGTTCCACCGAGAGCTGCAGGCCACGCTCGTGCGCCAGCTCGGCAAAGCGCCCGTAGTAGGCGTCGTGAAAGAGGTCCGCCAGGGTCAGGCGAAAGTCCCAGAGGAAGCGCTCGGAGAGCCCCACGCTGCCCACCACCCGACCCGTGCAGGCGGGCAGATAGCGCACTAGATCGTAACCCCGACGGCGCTGAAACTCCGCGGGCAGGGTCCGCGTCCAGGTCTGGAAACCGACCTCGTAGCTGTCGATGAGGATGTTGTTGAGCGTCTTGCCGGCCAGCGGCCCCAGCGCCTCCAGAATCGGCGCCACGCCCTGCTTCCAGAACTCCTCCACGGACTCGCGGCTGAGCTTATCGACCTCCAGGCCGCGCCCGGACTCGACCGCCGGAGCGTTCATCGCGCCGGTGCAGGTGTGACCCAAGCGCAGGATCGTCCACTCGCCTTCGGGCACCTCCCAGGCCAGCGCCCCGTCCGCCCCCAGCCGCGCCGTCAGGTCCACGATCCGCTCGGGGACGATCGCCGACTCCGGGTCAGCCGCGGCTGTCCGGGGTGGCACCAGGCCGTCGATCCGCTCAAACCCCGCCTTGGCCGGCCAGTCCTCGATCCGCCCCACACCCAGCAGCTCGATCTCACCCAAGACGATCGAACGCGAACTCGCCCCGGCGCTGGTGAAGACGAAACGGAAGCAGCGCGCCGTGACCGGGCTGCACGAGATCGTGGCCGTGGCCGTGCCGCGGTCACGGTTGGGGAAGGCGAAGCGGTCCACGGTCTTGAAGGTCGCGCCATCGTCGGAGACTTGCAGCTCGCCGCGGGCCCCGCTGCGTCCCGGCCCGGAGGTCAGGATCGCGGTGCGCACGCTCAGGGGGCGCGCCACGTCGATCTGCACCCAGGTCGTGGCGCCAGCCGCGGGTGGGGGCAAGGTGATGCAGGTGGCCGGGTTGCCGTCGATGAGCTTGGCCCCATCGAAGCGCTCCGCGCTCGCGGTCAGCTTAGGAGACAAGTCGGTCAGGCGGACCCGTTCAGCCGGTGGCGTCGGAAAAGCGAGGAGGGCGATGTCGCGGTAGTAGTCACGCACGGCCGCCGGCGGA
The DNA here is from genome assembly GCA_903933565.1 of uncultured Victivallales bacterium. Classification (GTDB taxonomy): domain Bacteria; phylum Verrucomicrobiota; class Lentisphaeria; order Oligosphaerales; family JAFGRS01; genus CAILUI01. The sequence continues at coordinate 3,682 of CAIZKT010001060.1, forward strand.
GTCGGCGCCTGGGTGAGCTGGCTGGGACCCCGCACCCGCGCCTCCGACCAAACCAGCTTCTGCATGGCCTGCTCAGGGGTGACCCAGGGGCCGCCGCTCGAGGACCAACCGGCGCAATTGTGAAAGCATAACTCCAGCCCGGCCTTGTCAGCCTCCTCCACCGCGTGCTTGAACAACGCCAGCCACTCAGGGCTCAGGTAGGCCACCGGTCCGGCCGGAATCCCATCATCCACATTGAAAATCTGGGCGCCACCCAGCCCCACCCGCCGCATCTCGCGGATGTCCTTCGTCAGCCCTTCCTTGGTGATATTGCCGTTCATCCAGTGCCACCAGGTATGGGGCTTGGCCGAGTCCGGCGGGCGGCGGAAGCCCTGCTCCAGCGCCTCCTGCGCTTGGGCCGAGCCTCCCGCCAGCAACCCCATGGCCACCGCGACAACCCCCAGCCGGAAACGCCACATCGCTATCTTCATCCCCGCATCCTCCTGATCTCAATCCCACTCCTGAGCGCGGCCCGACGACCGCGGCGTACCTACGCTCCACCTGCTGGACCGGCCACCGCTCACGGCCACGTCAGCCCGCCCGCACGGTGCTTACACGACACGGCCACCCCCACCACGTCAAACTACCCGTGCCACTCCGGGCGCAGGTCAGGTCCGTAGGTGGTGACTACTCAGGTCCTAAGGGTGCAGCCGAGCCCCCGCCTTGTATGAGACTTGCAGCAACCTCGTAGGACACCAG
>CAIZKT010001061.1:0-9128 GCA_903933565.1 uncultured Victivallales bacterium
AGTGTACAACCCGTCCCTTCGCGACGCAATACGCCAGTCGGCAACTCCGGGCGTTTTTTCGACCTGTGCAATAAGGAAGTCTTCCAGGAGCGCTGAAGGCGCGCGGCCATACCAGCCCAGGGCAACGCCCTGGGAATAGGACGGTTATGGGTTTGAGCCCTGTAGGGGCGAGCTATCTGCCCTACCTTCACGCCGACGTCGCATGGTCCGCCCCTTCAGGGCTCAATTCGCGCTGTGGACGGGTACCCAGGGCGGTGCCCTGGGCTGGTATGGAACGCCCCTTTGGGGCTGAATACCTCGGCCCATCCTTATTGCACAGGCCCCGAAAAGGAACAGCCGCGGTCTCGGGGGAGACCGCGGCTATTGCAAAAGCACCGTGTCGAGTCAGTCGAGGGCCAATTACTTGGCGGCCTCTTTCACTTCCTCGCACTTCGAGACGGTCATGACCTTCTTGCCGTCCTTCTCAGCCACAACGCCAGTGGCCTTGACCTTCTTGCCAGCGAGGTCGGCGCACTTCTTGCCTTCGTCGGTCGAGGTGCAAACGCAGACAACCGCGTCGGCGCCTTCGCCGATCGTGATCTGCTTGACCTTGTCGCCGTCCTTGGTGACGGTGACCAAGCCGACGATCGTCTTCTCGGCCTGAACCGCCGCCGCGCCTTCGACCTTCTTGTCTTGGGCGGAGCTGACCATCGTGCTCAGAATCAGCAGACCAGCCACCAGTGCCACCGTCAGGATCCACGTCTTCTTCATGCTAGTTCTCCTCTTTGCCTTGTTCCGAACCCGTTTCTTGATTTTACCATGTGTCGTCCGACACAGGCTCGGGCATGTATTATAGCTGTGGTTCTTAGTCGTACAAGCGCTTTCGGCTTGCTAAAGTGAGGCCCTTGCACAACCCCGCCGGCGTTGGCGCTGGCCTCGTCGGTCCCCCTAGCTCAGGATAACCGGGCCGTGCCAGACTGGTTCAAACCGCTTCTTGGCTGGTATCATCAGCAGCGTCGCTGCCTGCCGTGGCGCGAGGCCCCGACGCCCTACCGGGTATGGGTCAGCGAGATCATGCTGCAGCAGACCCAGGTGGCCACGGTACAGCCGTACTTCGAGCGCTTTATGGAACGTTTCCCGACCCTTGACGCTCTGGTCGGCGCCGACCTGCAGAGTGTGCTCAAGGCCTGGGAGGGGCTGGGATACTACCGTCGAGCCCGTAACCTGCACCGGGCCGCCGGGCGAGTGTTGGCGGAATACTCGGGGCGGATTCCGGCTGACGTCGATGGCCTGCGCTCTCTGCCCGGCATCGGTCCCTACACGGCCGCAGCCATTGCGAGCATTGCCTATGGCTTGCCGCACCCGGTCGTCGACGGGAACGTGGCCCGCGTCTGCGCCCGGCTATGGTGCATCGCGGCGGACGTGCGGACTTCTCGCGTACAGCGCGACCTTGAAGGGCGTCTGCGCGACGCGATCAGCCGTAGCGGAGACCCATCGGCATTCAACCAGGCGCTGATGGAACTCGGCGCTCTGGTCTGCCGTCCGCGCGCCCCCCAGTGCGCCGTCTGCCCGTTGCGGGCGAGCTGCGGGGCTCTGGCTGCGGGGCGCACGGCGGAACTGCCGGTGCGGCGGCCCACGACGCGCGTGCCGCACTACCGCATTGCCGTCGGGATCATCGAGCATGAAGGGCGAGTGCTCATTGCCCGCCGTGGCGAGGAGCAGATGCTGGGTGGACTGTGGGAGTTCCCAGGCGGCAAGCAAGAGCGGGGAGAGAGGCTGGTGGACACGGTGGTGCGCGAAGTTCGCGAGGAGGTGAACCTGGCGGTACGTGTCGTCTCTGAGGCTTGTTCTATCCGACACGCCTACAGCCACTTCCGTATCACGCTCACGGCGTTCCACTGCCTGCCGCTCGGCGATTCTAGCACCGCCCACTGCGATCGGCCTCTGGCCTGGGTGCCTTGGGAACGCCTGGACGATTACCCCTTCCCGAAGGCCAACCACAAGGTCTTTGCGGCGCTCGGGCGAGCGCTCTCCAGCGCCGCGCCGGGTAGCGCCCATAGCCGCGATTGAACCGGAGCACGAGTCCCGCGGGGGGCGCGGCACCGGGCGGGAGAAGCCCCTCAGGGAACGCGGAGTTCAGCGCGGAAAGTAACGGTAAGCGATGGGGGGCTTGCCCGTGATCAGGTAGTAAACGGCTCCCACCGCCATGAACACCAAAGCCCCGAGAATCTCGCCGCCGATCACCCCAAACATCAGCGGCTTGAGGCGCTGCACCAGGGCGTAGCCGCCGAAGCGGATGGACAGCGTCTTGACCAGCCAGCCCAACAGAATCGAGTAAGAGAACACGTACATCGGCCAGGTGACCCAGACCAGGAACAGCACCGGATGCAGGGGCCAGCGCGGCAGCCGCAGCCGCAACAGACTGAACAAGAGTACCGCCGCAAAGCCGAAACCCGCCGCCCAGACAAAGTGGCGCTGCGGTCGCATCCCGTTGAGCCGGGTTTGCCAGGGCAGCGTCTCCGCGGCCTCGAGGCGGTCCATGGCTTTGAGCTTCAGCACCTCCGGCTCCACGGCCTGGAAGGGTAGCTTGGGCAGCACGTCGTAGGACCAGGCACACTGCCTCGGCGTCCCGGCGTTGTAGGTAGCCACCAGGCCGACGCCCAGCGCGACGAACACCCCGACCACGCACAGCGCCAGGGTAGCGCCGACGAGGCGAACCGGGGGCAGGCGCAGCCGTTCGCACACTTTGAGGCCATTGGCCAGGTAGGGCAGGTAGGCCTGACTCTGATCAATACTAAGCACAAAACAGACCATGACGCTGGCCACCAGGACGCTGGGGTTCAGCAGGTAGCCCCCACACAGCGCCAGCAGAAAACTGAAGGGCTGCCAGCGCGGATGGATGAAGAACAGCCCGGTCTCGGCACTGATGCGCGAGACCACGATGCAGGAGAGCAGCGCCAGCACCACCGTTGCCGCCGCAAAGGGCAGCTCCACCCCCAGGCGTACCACCAGGACGATGAGCGCGATCACCGCAAGAAGCAGCACCCGGGTGGCCCAGACCGCCCCGGCCTCGGCCCGGTCCGCTATCCGCCAGCGCCCCAGCGCCGCCCGCAGCAGGCCGCCGTAGTACTGCCGGCCGGTGTAGGCCAGGATGAGGGCGAAGGCGATGTAGCTGCCGCCGCGCTGCCAGCCGGACCAGCCGATGCCGCTGTAGTCGGTCGAAAAGTCCATGCCCAAGGTCACCAGCGGCGCGGCAAAGAGCACCCACAGGATCTGCGAAACGCCCATGGTCAGGGAGATTTCCGTGCTCAGCAAGAAGGCGAACGCCGCCATCAGGGGGAACAGTTCCAGGCGGAAGAGACCGTTTCCCCAGAGCACTTTGTTGACCGTCGGAAAGAGTTTCATCAGGGGTGCGAAAGAGAAGGTCAGGTTGACCGGGATGAGGGTTTCCGGAAACCAGCAGCAGAGGCCGTTGTTGAGGCGGATCAGAAGCACGCCGGTCAGGCCAATCCAGAACAGGCGACTGCGCACGGCGGGGGCGGTCGCTTCGTGGTCTGCCCGGCCCAGCACCGAGGACACAAAGTCCGCGATCGGATAGGCCAGGTGTTCGTGGTGAGACCACTGCCGGTGCAGGATAAGGCCCAGGCAACCGTAACAGACCATCCCCAGCAGCAGGATTGGAATCCAGAGCGCGAGTGGCGGTAACCAGGCCCCCCAGGGCACCCGCCCGACCTGACGCCCCAGCCGTTCCACCACAGGCAGACTGCGATCCTCCGGGCCCCCCATGCCGGTGAGGTAGCCGCTCAGCACCGCGGGGCTGTACTCGGGGTCGACCAGAGCACCCTTCGGAAAGTAGGCCATCAGGGCCTTGTCCCGGTATCCCGGCGTCACCTTGTACCAGTGGTGCGGCATGATCAGCACCTGGGTGAAGTGCTCCATCAGGTTGCGACCGGGCACACAGCAGGCGGCACTAGTGAGCACGAAAATGACGGCCAGTTCCTGGCCTCTAAACGCCCAGCGCGGCCTGAAGCGAAACAGCGCCAGATTCAGGCTGAGCACAAACAGCAGCAGCGGCCCGATCACCATCACCGGGATCAGGTGGCCGCTGGTGAAACGCTCCAGATCGAGAATCCAGTCGTTCACATAGCCGAAACCGGCAATGAACAGGCCACAGACTATGCCGATGCTGAAAGCACGAAAAGTCACGACGCCAACCTTCCCTGGGCTGCGGTGTGGGCCTGCCGCCGAGCGGATCCTGCGGCGGTCAGACGCTCGGCGGAGCGGAAAACCGGGCCCGAGAACGTAGCGGCGCGAGCGTTCTTGGCAAGTTGCCACGGCGGGCGCTACAGTGGGTCTTTTCCTGGTCACGACGATCTGCGGAGACCGCATGCTGACGTTGCAGGCTATTCTCTTCGATATGGATGGCACTCTGGTCGACTCCGAGGTCATCTGGGTAGACGCCATCGAGGCGGCGTTGCGTCGGCGTGGGGTAGAGCTTACGCACGAGGACGTGGTGCGGCTGGTGTATGGCCACGCCTGGCCAGACATCTTCCGTGAGATCGCTCGCCGCTACCCCGACGCTTATCCCTCGCGTCAGGCCATGGAAGCGATCACCGTGCCGCTATACATCCAATGCAGTCAACAGCGCGACATCCGCATCCAGCCGTCCATTGACCTGCTGCGGAAGTTGGCGCAGCGTTACCCGGTGGCCATTGTGTCGGGCAGTACTTGCGCGCGCATCCAGCAGACCATTAACGATTTGCAGATAGGCGACTGCGTTGCGACCTTCGTCGGGTGCGAGGATGTGCCCATCGGCAAGCCGGACCCGGCCGCCTTTCGGCTTGGCGCCGAGCGCTTGGGCGTGCCGGCGGCCGCGTGCCTGGTGTTTGAAGATTCCGCGGCTGGGGTGCAGGCCGCCAAGGCGGCCGGTATGCGCTGCGTGGCGCTGTCGCGGCAGAACGCTAGCCGCCAGGACCTCAGTGCCGCCGACCTGGTGCTGAGCTCGCTGGACGCCTTTGACTTGGAGCGCTTTGCCGCCGTGCCGCGCTGAGCTGTCGGCGCCTTTCGGCTCCGGCCGCCGGAGGCCTGGATGCTGCTGTCGACGTAGTGGCGGCAAACGGAAACGCGCGCTCGGCTTGGCGCTCCCCTGCCAGCGACTATGGTACAGCCTCGTGCCAGACGCTGGCGATGTCGATACCGGCCCGCTGACAGACGGAGTGTATGACCATGTCCAAGCAGCACCTCGAACAGCACCTCGCCCTGAATGGAGGCATGCGCGCCGTGACCCGCTTCGAGGGCAAAGGCAAGCCCAAGATCGGGGTCGACGAGTTCATGTCCGTCGCCGAGCGCTTCGGCTTCTCTGCCCCGGCCTTGGCCAAGATTCGCGCCAGCGCCGAGGAAGACGGCCTGGGTGACGGACCTTTCCTGGCGAACTACTACTCGAACCTGAAGGAGACGAAGGTCCAGGCCTACGAAGGCGCGGCCCGCAAGATCTTCAAGGTCGACTACGCCGTAGCCACCAGCAGCGGCACGGCCGCCCTGCATGCCGCTTTCGTTGCGGCCGGCGTTGGCCCCGGCACCGAAGTCATCTGCCCGTCGGTGGGTTTCTTCGCCACCAGCGCCGCCGTGGTGCAGGCCAAGGGCATTCCGGTGTTTTGCGACGTCGATGCCACGATTATGATGGACCCGGCCAAGATCGAGGCGCTGATCACGAAGCGCACGGTGGCCCTGGCGCCGACGCATTTCATGGGTGGCGTCTGCGACATGCCCGCCATCATGAAGATTGCCCGTAAGCACAAGCTGAAGGTGATCGAGGACTGCGCCCAGTCGTGTGGCGGTTCGGTCAATGGGCAACAGGTAGGTACCTTCGGCGACCTGGGTTGCTTCAGCATCTCGGCCTACAAGATTGTCGGTGGTGGCGAGGGGGGGCTGCTGCTGACCAACAACCAGCGGCTGTGGGAGCGCGCCAACCAGCTCATCGAGTGCGGCGGACTGTGGCGGCCGATGCGTTTCGCCCTGCCGCGCTACGAGGGCGAGCTGTTCTGCGGCACGAACTACCGGCTTTCAGAACTCGAGGCGGCGGTGGATGTCGTGCAACTGCTCAAGATGCCGGCCACGGTCAAGCGCTTCAACCAGGTCAAGCTCAGGATTCTCCGGGAGCTCAAGACCTTCCGCGAGATCGTCCCGCAACGCCTGGTCGATCCCGCCGGTGAGGTGGGCTACACCCTGCGCTTCTACCCGGAGACGGTCGAGCTCGGTCAAAAGATCGCCGAGGCCCTGCGGGCCGAGAACATCCCGGCCGGTATCCGCGGTCACAGCGAGGTCCCCGACTGGCACCTGAGCCGCTTCATGTTCCCGGTCACGCTCAAGACCAGTTCCAGCGCGGATGGCTGTCCCTTCTCCTGCCCGCTCTACGCCAAACTCGGCGGTCGTATCGAGTACCACGACGACGACTGTCCGGTCGCCAACGACCTCTTCGACCGCAATGTCTCCATCCGGCTCAGCCAGTGGTACAATGCCAAGGACTGCCGTAACATCGCCCGTGGCATCAACAAGGTCCTCGGGAGCTACTGCACGCCGGACCCCGACGCCACCCCCTGGCTGCCCACCGGCGACTGAGTCGGGCCGGTTCCTGGCGCTGCCAGCGCCTGTCGGGATGGGCTTCAGTTACGGTCCACGCCAGGAGCCGCACCGGGCTGGACCGGCTCCAGCACCAGGCAGGCATAGAGCAGGAACGGGTCGATTTCGACCTCCACCTGGCCTGTCCCAACCGGCCTGACGCGCAGCCCTGGGGCGGGTCCTGGTGCCAGCAGGCGGGCGCTTACCGGGCTGCCCGCCCAGGCTGTCGGCAAGGTCACTCGGAAGGCGAGGGGCGGGGTTGCCGTGATCACGTTGGTGGCTAGATCGATGCGGGTGTTGTTGAGGTCCACGAAGACGCGCCGCGCCGCGGGGTCGTGATAGAGCGTCAAGCCGACCGTCCACGGCACCTGCGGCGCGGTCACCCCAGGCCCAACTGCTACGGTCGGCACCCCGTCGACCAGAGCCGCGAAGGGCGGGAGCAAGTTGGGCCGCCCCGAGTCCGCGCCATAGAACCCAAGTCCCGGGTCATGGCTCAGAGCCCGGTAGATGAGGTAGGCCCGCCAAACCGGGTCCTCGAGCCAGCGTCGGCCACGCCAGGCCGGGTGCCGCAGGTTCTCTGGAGTTCCGCCCCATTCGCGGCAGCGCCCGACCAGGTACTGGCGGACGTCGAGGCCGGCCGCGTCGGCGACCCCCAGTTGCGCCAGGCGAGCGGCATCCAGGTTGCCGAGGATGGATGCCGATCCAGCGCACTTCGCCGGTGCCATCGAAGCTCTTCCAGCCCCAGGCGTTGCAGAACACCTGCGTCAGGTCTGGTACCCTGGGATAGCGCTGCCAGGCCCCCAGTGTGTCGCGTCTGAGCTGCACGATATAGGCCTGCGTCGTGCCGAAGCCTTCGATCCAGGTCAAGGCGCGCAGGCCGGCCTCGTGAAGGAGTTCGACGCGGCCAGGGCAGGAGACGCAACGTACCCTCTGCGCGAAGATGCCCCAGGTGGGGTCGTCCGCCGCACCGCACAGCGCCGCACTGGCGGCAGCGCGCACGGCCTGGGTTGCGTCACCACTCTGGACGATCCTGGGGAAGTCGTCCCACCAGGGCCGCGCGTCGGCCGCCTGCGTCGCGTCCACGTTCAGCCCAACCCAGCTGCAGGCGAGCAGCGCCACCATCGCAACCACGGGGCGACGCGGTGTCTGGCACGTATGCATGGGGCCTCAGCACGTCAGTAGGTATCGATCACGCGGCGCAGTTCGAGCAAGAACGTCTCGAGCTGTTCCGCCGTGGTGTGGCGACCGAAACTCACGCGCAAGACGCAGCGCGCCACCGCGTCGGGGACACCCATGGCCCGCAAGACGTGGCTGGTCTTCCCTGACTCGGCACTGCAGGCGCTGCCGGTAGCGACCACGATGCCACGCTCGGCCAGCAGGCGCATCAGGATAGCGCCCTCGAAGCCCGGCACGGCGAAGGTCAGAATCCACGGCGAGGCCGTCGGCGGCGAGAGCAGCCGCAGGGCGGGGCGGGTCCATACCCCGAGCCGTTCGCGCAGGCAGCGGTTGAGGGCGCCGATGCGGGCGGACTCCGCTTCGCGGCTGGCCTCGACCACGCGCGCCGCCAGCCCGGCTCCGATCACCCCTACGACATCCACCGTGCCGGAACGCATACTGCCCTGCTGGCCCCCGCCGTACAGCAGCGGCTCCAGGCGCAGGTCGCGGCGGATCACGAGAGCCCCAACCGCCGCCGGACCACCGATCTTGCGCGCCGAGACCGCCAAGGCCCCGATGGCCGCCGTCTGCCACGGAATGCGGTGTTTGCCGAAGGACTGTGCCGCGTCCACGCTGAGCACGGCCCCCGGGGCGTGCTCCCGCATCCACGACCGCACCCGTGCCAGGTCGGCAACCGCCCCAGTCTCGTTGTTCACCTGGGTGACCGCGACCAGCGTCGCTCTGGCCGCAAGCTCGGGAGAAACCCGCTCCAGATCGAGGTCGCCGAGGGCGGTTAGCGGCACCTCGACGCACTGGCCTCCCTCACGGCGAGCATACTGCCGACAGGGCTCGCCCAAGGCAGGGTGCGCCCCCGCATCGACCAGGGCCAGCGCGCTTTGGGTTCGCCGAAGCACGCCCAAGGTGGCCAGGTTATCGGCCTCCGTGCCCCCGCTGGTCCACACAACCTGCGCCTGCTCGGCCGGAATCTCAAGCGCTCCAAGCAGCTCCCGTTCTGCGATCAGGATGGCACGCTTCGCCGCCTCGCTGTAGCGGCTGCTGGCGTGCGGGTTGGTCACGTAGCGGCGGCAGAGCTCGGCGTGGCCGTTGGCGACCTCGGGCAACACGGGACAGGCTCCCGCGTAGTCGAGGTAGATGAGCGGCTCGAATGCAGATCGTTGGTTTGTTTCGGTCATCGCCTTCACTCGAGGCCTCTTCAACTCACGCGGGCTATTGCCAATCTGCCTGACGTGCGGTAGCGTGCGCCCCATTAGTTGTGTTCGGCTAGACGCTAACCGAGTCGACCTCAAGGAGAGTGCATGAGACCGAGATCCAGAATGTCCCGCGGCTTCACGCTTATCGAACTGCTGGTGGTCATC
>CAIZKT010001062.1:0-6756 GCA_903933565.1 uncultured Victivallales bacterium
CCTGGCGGCCGTCGCGGTAGGGTGCCGCACCCACGGGCGCGGGGCCGGAAAGCGGTGTCAAGCCACCGGCAGTCCAAAGCTAGGCCTGGCGGCCGGCGCGGTAGGGTGCCACGGGACTCCGTCAAACCCTGCCTTCGTATGCGCATAGTCAAGCTCCCTGAGCGCGCCCCGGCCACTGCGGCCCCTGGCGCGCGGTGCTGATCAGAAATCAAAGACCACCTTCAGCAGGCCGCTCTGGCCGCTGAGATCGAGCGCTGCCTGCGAGGTGCCGGCGGTGCCGCTCACCTCGTCCAGGCGGACTTCGAGTTCGGTGGAGATGTGCTCGGTGAGATGGACGCCGGCGCTGAGGCTGACGAAAAGGCCGACAGCGATGTCCGAGCCCGAGTCGCTGCGCTCCAAGCGGTAGAAGCCCGGATCGCCGGTTCCCGGAATGGCGTTCCAGGCGCCGCTCTCGACCGTCTCCGTCTTGGTCTCGGCCCAGTAGAACGCCGGGCCGACGCCGGCGGCCAGATAGAAGCGCTTGAGGTCGTACTGGGCGCGCAGGCCAAGATCGAAAACCAGCAGGTCCATCTCGAAACGGCTGAGCTGAACGCTTGCGGAGGTACCCCGCGAGAATCCGGGCAGGGGCGCGTCGTCGAGGGGTGGAACCAGCACTAGCTCATCGTCGACCAGGTAATTGTAGTGCTGGGCCGCGAACGCCCCGGATGCCCCTCGCGCCCCCTGGGCGCTGAGGTCGGCGTCAACTGTGTAGTATGCCAGACCGGCGGTCAGCCGCAGGCTCAACGCCCCTCGCCGCCAGAGGTCCTTCTGCAGCCCGAGCGCCGGCGCCAGGACGTTGTCCGTCGAGGTGTCACCACCCCGATACAGGACCTGGTCCGCGCTCACCCCGCTGTCGCTGCTCAGCCCCGGCAGCCGCGAGTAACCCTGGATCCCCACCGGGCCACCCACCCGCGACATTGAGTTGTAGTTGCGCAGCTTGAAGCTCTCGACCTTCACGTCGCCGAAGGAACGATAGGCGGCGCCCAGTTGCAGATGGAGGCCGTAGTCCTCACCCAGCGCCCCCAGGGCGAACAGCGCATACAACGCGACCAGCAACCTTGGTAGCATGCTCTACCTCTCTGTTGGTAAGGTATTATGTCTAATATAATACTGGATATTGCAAATTGATACAGTTCAATTGTCCGACCGGAAAAATATGCATGGTTGAATTTGAGCGTCTTTCTGCGGGGAAGTTCCAGCGCGCGCCGCGAAGAGTGGGGTGGTGGCGGTAAGGTACGCTGGTGTGACTGGGGGCAAAGGTCTCTGCGGGAGCGGCAGGGCCGGCGGGTGCCGGGGCGGTGCGGCGCAGGGGTATGCCGGGTTGGTTCTTGCGGCGGCAGACGAAGGAGAAGGCGACATGCGACAGCTGCTGGGAGTAGCGATGATGGCAGCCTTACTGGCGGCCGGAACCTGCGGCGGAGTGGAGTTGTATGTCAGTCCGGCGGGGAATGACGCCTGGTCGGGCCGGCTTGCCGAAGCCGCGGTCGGCGGGGGTGATGGCCCGTTCGCGACCCTGCTTCGGGCTCGGGATGAGATTCGGGCGCTGAAAGCGAAAGGGCCCTTGAGTGAGGCGGTGACGGTGACGGTGCGCGGTGGCATCTACGCTTGGCGCGAGCCCTTGGTGCTGGGTGCATAGGATTCCGGCACTGCGGCGGCGCCGGTGCTGTATCGGGCGCAGCCCGGGGAGGCGGTCATACTGCGCGGGAGTGTGCCGATCCAGGGCTGGCGGCCCTGGCGTGATGGCATTTTCCAGGCCGAGGTCTCGGGTCTGGGTCTGAGCCAGCCGCCCCGGCAGCTCTTCTTCAAAGGCCAGCGCCAGCCTTTGGCGCGCAGCCCGAACGTCGACCCTGAGCACCCCCGCAGTGGCGGCTTCCTCTACGTCACCGGCGAGGTGGAGAAGGAGAGCAAGACGCTGCTGCAGTACAATCCGGCGCTGCTGGATCCCTCGGTCTGGTCCCAGCCGCAGCAGGTGCGGGTGCATGTGTGGTCCTGGTTGAACTGGAACCGCAGTGTTGTGGCGGTCAAGTCGGTGGACAGCCCCCGCAGCGTGATCACCCTCGCTGGGTCGGCGTCATACAAGCTGATCCGCGGCAACCGCTTCTTTGTCGAGAACGCCCTTGAGATGCTCGACGCCCCTGGCGAGTGGTTCGTCGATGCCGATTGCCGCTTCGCCTACTTCCTGCCGCCGGGCGGCGCGGCCCCGGCCGACGGCGAGGTCACCGTGCCGGTAGTAGAGGATTTGGTCCGCCTGGAAGGCAATGCGGCGACCGGCGCCTTCGTCGGCCACGTGCGTCTGCACGGGTTCCGCTTCGAGGAAGCTCAAAAAGGCCTGGTCTCGCTGAAGTTGGCCGAGTACTGCGCCGTGACCGGGAGCAGGCTGACGAACGGTGGTGGCGCGGCCCTGACCCTGGGCGCCCGCAGTCACCACAACCGGATTGCGGGGTGTGACATCGCGCACGTCGGTGGACCAGGAATCGAGATCAATGCCGAACTGGACTGGGAGCACCGGCTGGAGAATCGGGTGAGTTTTAACGAGATCACCAACAATCATGTGCATGATGTCGGCGAGGGCGGGGATGCCTGGGGTGCCATCCGTTTGAACCCCTCCTGCGGCGGCAACGTGAGCCACGACAACGTCATCTCGCATAACCTGGTGCATGATACGCCGCGTCAGGGCATCTCCTTCAACGGCTTCCGCAACATCGTGGAGTACAACGAGGTCCACCACACCAACCAGGAGCAGTCCGATACGGGCGCCATCGGCATGGGCTCCCGTGACATCTACGAGCGCGGCAGCGTCATCCGCTTCAACTACATTCACGACACCGGCGGCTACAACATGCTCAAGCCCGGCGTCTGGGAGTACCCGCACTACTCCTGGGGCGTCTACCTCGACGACTACACCAGTGGCGTCCAGGTCTACGGCAATCTGATTGTGCGGGCCTACCGGGCCGGGGTCATGGTGCATGGCGGGCAGGACAACACGATTGAGGGCAACGTCATCGTTGACAGCCGCGTCTGCCAGGTGGAATATGCCCCCATCGACAGTCTGGTCTCAGGCCGCACCCCGGCCCATCCCGACAAGAGCGAGTGGTTGATGAGCGGCACGCGCTGTCTCGGCAATGTTTTCGCCTACAGCGACACGAAGGCCAAGTGGCTCAACGGGAGCAAATGGAGCCAGGTCTTGGCAGCCTCAGAGCGCAACCTGATCTGGCCGGGCGGGGGCCTGGTCCGGGTGGGGCTCCGGGCCGAGGCGGCTGGCACGGAATGGGCTGCCTGGCAGGCGATGGGCTACGACCGGGCCTCGGTCAGCGCCGACCCGTTGTTTGTCGATGCCGCCAAGGACGACTACCGGCTGCGCCCCGAGTCACCCGCCCTGGCGCTGGGTTCAAGGCCTTGCCACTGGAGAAGATGGGCTTGTACGAGTCGCCCGAACGGGCCTCGTGGCCGGTCAAGGTCGAGGTCTGGCGAGAGACCCACCTGACCCACCCTGGCGGCCTGCCCGAGGCGCCCGCCAAGGAGCCCGTGCGTTACCGCGCCGTGAGTACCCCAACCGCGCCGCTGATCGATGGTAACACCGACGCCCCGGAGTGGCCTTGGGAGACCCCAGGCGCCAAGGCGATGGTGACCGCTCTATCGATGGAGGATGGTAAGGCGAAACAGCCCAGTTGGGCTCTGGTGATGGCCGATGGCGAGGCGCTCTACATCGCTCTGGTCAACCGGGTTGCGGACTCCGCCAAACTGCTGCGACAGGGCGGGGTCTGGGGCCAGAACGACGGCGCCGAAGTCTGCCTCCAGGACGCCAGCGGCGCCAAGCCGGGGCCCATCTTTGTGGTGCAGGGGTTCCCCTCCGGCGTCTGCGAGAGCGTCGACCACGCCGGGGCGCCCGCCGAGGCCGTGCTGCGTCTTGGGCAGGCCGTCCGTTACGCCGCCCGGATCGGCGAGGGCCAGTGGACTGGCGAGTGGCGTATCCCCTTCGCCGCCCTGGGCCTCGAGGCGGCCAAGGTGACCTCGTTGCGCTTCAATATCGGGGTGCTCAAGGCCGCCGAGCGCGAGTGGACCGCCTGGGTCAGCACCGGCGGCGCCCCCTGGCGCCTGGAGCAGGCCGGGGAGCTGCTGCTGAAGTAGCTGGGGACAGCCCCACGTCTTTTGAAGCCTTGCCGTTCTTTGCGCCTTGGTTGCATTTGCTTAACGATATGGTAGCCTAACGGGCTCTGGCCGGGATGCGGCTGCTGGCAGGGGTCGCGGGCCCGTGGGTCCAGATTCGGCAACCGAAGCGCTATGGGAGACACGCATGCTGCACGAACCAGCGCCCCGGACGCAGGGGCAGGATAAGGCGTCGGCGCCCAAGGCCCGCCTGGGGTTACGGTTATTCATCGCTTACTGCGTGGTCTACGCCGGGTTTGTGGTGATCAACACCCTGAAGCCGAAGGCGCTGGAGGGCGCCGGTCTGTTCGGGGTGAATCTGGCGGTGACCTACGGTTTCGGGCTGATCGTGCTGGCCATTGTGATGGGGCTGATCTACAACGCCGCCTGCACTCGTCTTGAGGACCGCGTGGGCCAGGGTGGGGAGGGGAAGCCATGATCTACCAGCCGTCCATCGTTGCGGTCATCGTCTTTGTGCTTTTCGTGCTCCTGGTGATCGGTTTGTCATCGTACCTGGCCCGGCGGACGAAGTCAGCCCACAGCTACTTTGCGGCCGGCGGCACGATTCACTGGGGCGTCAATGGCATCGCCTTTGCTGGCGACTACCTCTCGGCGGCGTCGTTTCTGGGCATCTGCGGCATGATTGCGACGAGCGGCTACGACGGTTTCCTGTACTCGATCGGCTTTCTGGCCGGGTGGGTGGTGGCGCTGTTCGTGGTGGCGGAGCCGATGAAGCGTCTGGGCCGCTATACTTTCACCGACGCCCTGAACGCCAACTTCAAGTCTCCCGGCATTCAGTTGGCGACGGCGATCAGCACCTTAGTGGTGTCGGTCTGTTACCTGATTCCGCAGATGGTGGGTGCGGGCGACCTGGTGACGCCGTTGCTAGGGCTGCCACACTACATGGGGGTGATCATGGTGGGCGCCATCGTGATCTTCATCGTGGCGACGGCGGGCATGACCTCGACCACCTACGTGCAGTTCATCAAGGGTGGGTTGCTGATCATCTGTTCGCTGGTCCTGGTCATCATGCTGGTGCGCAAGGGTCTCGACACCAAACCGCAGCCCGACTACCACGTCTTCCTGACGCAGGCAGCCACCTGCGTCGACGGTAAAGTCACCCAGGTCGAGGATACCCAAAGCCGGGTCGCCGCGCAGATGGAGGCCGGCGGCAAGACCTTCGTCAAACTGGACCGCGACGGCATCAGCACTTGGTGGCTGCTGGTCAAGACCGAGAACGGCGCCGTGCTGAAGGAGGCCCTCGCCATCACCCGCACCGCGGCGGGCGCCACTCTCTACAACGGCGCGCCCAAAGCGGACCGGAAGTTCTTCCAGGTCGGGCATGTCTCGAAGATCATCGATAACGGGGTCGAGGTAGAGCGTAGCGGACCGGTCGGGCCGTTCCGCTACCTGGCGCTGCTGGAAAAGGCGACGGTGGTGCGTTTTGGTGAGCAGCCGCTCAAGGACGGCGGCGACAAGGTGACGGTGTACTATCAGAATCCAACCGCCGGTGCGCGGATCATGCGTCCGGGCCTCAAGTTCAAGGTGGATGAGGGGGCCACGGTCTGGACCAAGCTCAATTTCATCTCGTTGATGCTGGCCTTGTTTTTCGGCACCGCGGCCTTGCCGCACATTCTGATTCGCTACTACACGGTGCCCAGCCCGAAGTGCGCCCGCAAGTCAACCATCGTCGCGATTGGGGCAATCGGTCTGTTCTACGTGCTGACGCTCTTTCTGGGGCTGGGGGCCATGGTCAACGGCGTTCTCGATGTCGAGAGCAGTAACATGGCCGCGCCGCTGCTGGCCCGTTCCTTCGGGACGCTGCTGTTCGCCATCATCTCGGCGGTGGCGTTTGCGACCATCCTGGGGACGGTCAGCGGCTTGATCGTGGCGGCCTCCGGCGCGGTGGCGCACGATCTGCTTGATGTTTACTAGAATGTGCGCATGACGGACCAGGGCAAGGTGCGGGCCGGCAAGATTGCGGCCGTGTCGGTGGGGGCCATCGCCATTGCGCTGGGCATCTTGATGAAGGGAATGAACGTCTCCTTCCTGGTCGGCTTGGCCTTTGCTGTGGCGGCGTCCGCCAACCTGCCCGCCATCCTGATGATGATCTTCTGGAAGCGCACGACGGCCAAGGGTATCGCGGCCTCGGTGGTTACCGGCATGCTTTCGTCGCTGCTGATCATCCTGCTGTCGCCCAGCATGTTCGCGCAGTACGGACTGGACAAGAATGCAGCGCCGATGCCGCTCGACAACCCCGGCATCGTCTCTATCCCCTTGAGTTTTCTGGTGTTGGTGGTCGTCTCCTTGCTGACCAAAGCCCGGCAGGAGCCCGCCAGCGCCACGCCCGCCAAGGCCTGAGAGGCGCTGGTGGAGGTGCGCGGCCAGAACCGGGGGCCAGGGTCCAGCGTGGGGCACCGCGGTTGGCTTGAATAGAGGCCCGGTTGAGCGGGAGCTTCGTACGCATCGTGGCGCAGGCTGGAAGTCTCATTCTGGTAGGTCTGGCCCCAGCCGGGGGCTGGGCTTGTATGAGGCTTGTATGAGACTTGCGGCAACCTCGTATGACACCAG
>CAIZKT010001063.1:0-6243 GCA_903933565.1 uncultured Victivallales bacterium
CCTGCGCCACGATGTGTACGTAGTAGAGGCTTTAGCCGGTTTTGCACCCCCCCATTGAGCCCGCCTAAAGGCTAAAGGCTCGACTACGTACCCGTGTCGCGCCCGGCCTGCGCCCGGCCTGCAGCAGTAATGCCAGTGAAGCTTGGCGCCCGGCTCTGAGGGCACGCTTTGGAGGGCCAACCGCCGCGGGTCTTATGGGCAGGGCTAGGCCTTCAGGCACTCGTCGAGCGCGGCGCTGGAGCCGAGTTCCTCCCGGCAGAGGCGGAGCAGCGTTTCGGTCCGGGGGCGGCGGCCGGTGGCCTTGAGGATTTCGCGGCGAAGATGCGGCAGGGCGGTGTGGTTGGCGAGGCGGAGGGCGGCGCGCAGGGCCTCCTCGGAGCCGTGGCGGACGAGGCTCACCCCGGCGGTGTAGGCGACCACCGCGACCGGGTCGCCGGCCAGGCGTAGGAGCAGGGGCACACTCGCGGCGTCGCGGCTGCTTCCCAGCCAGCGGGCGGCGGTTTGGCGGGCCCGCCAGTCGGCGCTCTGGGCCAGGAGCTTGGCCGTGGCCAACGATGGGCCGGGCGCGGGTGCGGCGGGTTCCCGAGGCAAGCCCAGGTAGAGGTTGTCGCCGGTGGTGTCCTGGGCACAGGGCAGGTCTTCCGGGTAGTAGAGTGCCGGCGGGTCGAAGTCGGTCCAGTCGCCGCAGGGGATGACGCGGGGCGCCTGGCGGGTTTCGATGAGCGGGGGGGAGACCGCGGCGGCAGCCGCATCCTGCGCCCGCAGCTGGCAGCTGGCGCCAGCCGACAGGGTCACGGCGAGGGCTGGCGTGCCGTCACCCAAGGCGGCGCTGGGCACGATCTCACCCATGCCTATGAGACTCACCTCCCGGCCCGGCCACGGGTGGGCCAGGCGCAGGGTGCCGCCCTTCAGACTGTGCGCCATCACCTGGGTGACCGTACCGTCGACGCATTCGCCGGCGAGGATGAAACCGCCCCAGGCGCGCAGGCCGGCAAAGCGGAAGATCCCTTGCCGGGTTCCGGCGAAGAGGCGGACGTGGTCGGAGTAGTTCTGCAGCAGGACTTCGCTGAGGCCGGAGGTCTGTCCGGAGGTCGCTTCGCAGATGGCCATGTTGGTGAGGATGGCATCATGGCGCGGGTCGGAGATGGAGCGTAGGCCATTGGGCTTGAGCTGGGTGCGGACGGCCAGCGCGTAGAGCAGTCGGCGGACTTCGTCCCAGCCGCGCAGGCGGGCCGCGTGGTGCATCAGGAAGGCGGTGGCGTGGCCGTTGGGTTCGACGCCGCCTTCGTGGCCGGGAAGGGTCGCGTGGCGGTCCTGGTAGTGGAAAGCGAAGAGGTTGGTGACGACGTCGTAGGTCCGGTCCGCCAGAGGCCAGAGCGGGTCGCCGGGCTCGATGGTGCCGGTGGGGTGGATGCCGAAGAGGACGACGGGATGGCAGCGGTAGGGTTGCCCGAAAGCGGGGCATTCGCGTAGCAGGGTGCCGTCGTGGGCGAAGGGGAACAGACGCTGGCGTACGGACTCCCAGCGCGCCAGGCGTTCGGCATCGGCCCGCAGCAGGCGGCCGGCCTGTACGGCGGCGTCCAGCAGAGCGCCGATGCAGGCGCGGTCGTAGGTGGTATCGTCGTGGGCGAGGTCTTGCTCGGGAGAGCCGCTGTTGAGGCAATGGCAGAACCCGTCCGCGCCGGGCACGAGGTCGGCGGCGTGGTAGTCCGCGATGGCGGCCAGCAGCGGGAAGGCCGTGTCCCGGAGGAAGCGGCGATCGCCGGTCATGAGGAAGTCCCACCAGAAGTTCAGCCCGGTCCAGGCGACGGAGCCCTTGTAGACGTTGGGTTTGGCGAAATCCTGATGTCCGCCGGCCCATTCGGGGGCGAACCAGTGCGGGATCGAGGCGCCCTGCTGCGCCGTATGCTCGAGGAACTCAGGGAGCATGTTGGCGAAGGTATGGTGACTGGGCAGCAGGAGTTCGAGGTGCCCGGTGGCGAAGGGCGCCCACCAGAGCAGGGCGATCTGGGCATCGGCGACGTAGGCATCGGTCCAGGTTCGGTAGTCCAGCGGATGCCAGAGCCCGAAGAACCCCGAGGCCTGGCAGGAGCGTGAGAAGGAGGCCTGGTGGTAGGCGCCGAGGTACCAGAGGTTCTCCGCGAGTTTGTCCGGGAATTCGACGAAGGAGCGCTGCCAGAAGTGCTGCCACCAGCGCCGGTGCGCATCCGGCGTCGCGCTCGCCTGAGCGCTGCCGGTCTGGCGGTCGCGGCGGGCCGCCCGTAACCGCCGCAGCGCCTGGCCGCACGGATCGGCCGGCCGGTTCGGCGGGGTGCAGTCGAGGCGGTCGGAGACGACGGCGACGAGCACTCTGACCCGGCTGCCGGGGTTCAGCCTGAGGATCGTGGTTGCCGAGGCCAGGCGCGGGGCGGAGGTATCCGTCCAGACCCCCCGGCGACCGGCAACCGCCGCGGCCATGACGCAGGACATGTTAGGCACCACATGGACCAGCAGGGCGGCCGCCGGGAGCAGGGAGACGAGCGGCGTCGTCTGGGGCGCCTGTTCGACCGTCTCGCGGGCGCGGCGCTTGTCTGCCTCGGAGCGTACAGCGGACCAACTGCCGTTGACGAGGGCAGGGGCGAGCAGGTCAGACTCCAAGAGCGGCATGGCCGGACGTTCGAGCCGGACGCTAAACTCTGCCGGAGCGTCACCGTGCCACTCGATCAGGACCTCGACGACGTCCCGCTCCGCCAGCACCCGCGCCACCACGTTGAACCCACCATCGCGGGTGGTGACCTCGGCCGTGCCCAAGTGGAGTTCCTGGAGGAACGCGGGGGCTGAGGCGGGTGCCGGACTGGCCCAATCGGCGCCGCTAGACGCCCGGGCCAGGCCCAGGATGAGCGAACCCGCGTAGAAGCGGCCGAGGGAGCGGCCCTCCGGGGTTGCCGCCCAGAGGTCGGCGCGGTCCAGGTCCAGCCGCAGGGGCTGATCCCCGCCGCCCCAGACCAGCGCTCCGACGCGACCGTTTCCGAGCGGCAGGCCGTCGCCCCAGTTGCGCGCCGGTCGTTCGTAGATGACCCGGTGCTGGTGGAGGTAGGCGTCCATGGCGGGCACGAAGGGGGCCAGAGCGCGAGCGTCAGGCAGGACCTCACGCCGGTCCAGGTGTCGGCGCAGGTGCGCCCCGAGACGGTCCAGCCGCAGGGGCTGCCGCCAGGGCTTCGGGGCGGCGCCGAGGGCGTCCCAGACGGTCCGTTCGGTGCCGCCATCCTCTCGCGTACACTCCAGACAAAGGGGCCGCCCGTCGCTGTACGGCTCCGGGATCCAGAAGCCGAAAGTCCAGTCATCGCGGCGGACCGTGGGTGGCACCGGCTCCGTGTCGAGGATCTCGCCAGAGTCTGCCAGGAGACGCAGGCAGGTAACGCCCAGGGTGGGGCCGTGCCCCTTCAAGAGCTGCCGCCGCCGCCCCTCTGCGTCGACGACGGCGTAGCGAGTCCACGAACAGCCGTAGCTGGCTGGGGACTTGATGGGGTTGTCCATGCTTCTTCTCACCCCCGGTTTGCCGGGCGGATGGCTCCCAGGATGCGTGCCGCGTTGTCGCACAGGATCAGCCGCTTGGCAGCCTCATCGAGGTCCGCCGCCATGACCTTGCCCAACTGCTGAGTCAGGCTGTAGAAGCAGCAATCCGAGCCGAAGACCACGCGCTCGGCGCCCACCCCGGCGACCAGATGCTCCAGCAGGCCCAGCGGACAGCGGCTGAAACAGGTATCCATGACCAGGTTGGGGGCCGCCAGCACGGCGCGGATGTAGGCATCCGGGTTGGCGCTGCCGCCGTGAGCCAGAATCACGGTAAGATCGGGGAAGCGCCGGGCGATGGCGATGGCCGCCTCGAACTGGACCGGACCTCCCCAGGTGTGCAGGAGCACTGGCAAGGCGCGCTCGTTGGCCAGTTCGTAAGCCGGCTCGTAGGCCGGATCGTCATAGCGGAAGCCATTGCTGTCGTGCATCTTCAAGCCAGAGAAGCCAGCCCCGAGCCAGTGCGTCACCGCCGCTCGAACGCGGGCTTGGTCGGAGGGAAAAACAGAGACATAGCCCAGGATGCGGCCGGGGGCTTGCCGCAGGTGCTCCAGGACGGCTTCATTGCCCCAGGCGCTATCGGAACTCATGCACTGCATGTGGCTGCAAACCAGGCGCTGCACACCGGTTCGGTCCATGACTCCCAGCAGCCCGGCCGTGGTCAGGTCGGGTATGGGGAAGGCGTAGCGTCCCAGATGACCGTGCAGATCGGTGACCGGGAAGGGCGGCGGCTGCCCGGCGCGCAGACGTTCGAGGAGGGTAGTCATGGGCGAATGCCTTCCTGCAGCCGACGGAGGTTGCCGGAGCCGACAAGCTGCCGGTCAGTCTCGGTCAACTCCGCAAAGACAAGCTGACCGATGGCGGCGCCGGGCTCACTGTCTGGCAGGCCGGTCCCGAACAGCAGCCGCGAGGCGCCGACCTGGCTGACGTAGAACTCGAGGCCCCGATGGGCGGTGAAGTTATTGCCGATCGACAGGTAGGTATTGGGAAACTCGCGCAGGAGGGGCAGCAGCGTCCGGTCTCGGCCATAGGCGGTCTCGGCGATGATGAAGGGCACCTCCGGCGCCATTCCGGCCCAGCGGGCCACGCTGGCGGTCGGCACCAGCCGCTCGAGGCAGAGCACGGGGAGACGGTGCGTGGCCAGGACCTCCAGCAGTGCTCCCACGACCCAGGGCTCGGGCTCCCAGCGGTCCGGCCCCGGCCTCAGGATGACCGCCGGCGCGCCATGCCGGAGCGCGTCGGCGACCTGCGCTTCGGCGTCGGGCACATCGCCGCAGGCCGCCGGGATGGCGATGGGGCAGGGGAGGAGTTCCGGGAAGCGTGCGGCCTGCTCGTAGAGCCGCTGGTTGGAGCGGCAGAGGTCGAAGTCCTGCGCCTCCGGTGTGATGAGCACGACCGCCTGGGCGATGCGGTGTCGGCGCAGTTGGGCGACGAGTTGCTCGGCCGAGAAGGCCTCGCGTACTCCGGGCGCCAGCCCGCCGAAGCCGGCCTGAATGTCCACCAGTTCAATCATAGGTGTCCCGCCCGTGGGGTTGTGGAGCAGGCCTCGAAACAGCCACTGGTCCATTCGTCCAGAGTGCGGCACGCCAGCTCGGCGCAGCCCAGCTCGACGAAGGCGTCGCGGAGTCGCGGGTACTGCTCGGTCTCGATGCCTGACAGGATCAGATAGGCCGGCGCGGCGCCGACCTCAAGCCAGGCGTAGATGCGGTGGCGGTACTCCACGAGCACCGTCGCCAGGACGTTGGCGGCAATGACCCGGAATCGTTGTGGCGGAGCGTAGTCCGCCAGGTCGGCGACCCGCGGGTCGAGCTCGGCCTGTCCGGCTTTGGCCAGGTTGTCCCGCGCCGTCTGCACCGCCTGCGGATCATGATCGAAGGCAACGATCGGCCGAAAGCCCAGCCTCGCCGCAGCCAGCGAGAGGATGCCGGAGCCACAGCCGACATCCAGGAAGGAGACCGGGCCGAGTCGCGCCGCCAGATCGTCCATGAACTCGAGGCACGCTCGGGTCGTGCCATGGTAGCCCGTGCCGAAGCACATGCCCGGGTCCAGGTCGAGCACGATGTCATCCGGGCCGGTCGCCCAGCTCGCCCAACTAGGCTTGAGCACCAGCCGCCGCGAAGCCCTGAAGGCCGGAAAGTGCCGCTGCCAGGAGTGGGCCCAGTCTTCGCTGCGCTGAGAGGTGACCCGCGGCGTTGGCACAGGACCCTGAAACAGGTCGGCCCGGGCCACCAGGTCCGCGGCGATGAGACCGCAGGCCCGCTCCGCTGCCGCCGCGGAGTCCACAAAGACCCAGACCTGGGCGTAGCGGCTCTCGACACTCGCCCAGGACGCGCAGGTCAGTTCCAGCCTGCCGACGACGTCCTCGATCAGCGCGATATCGCCGGGGGCGACGCTCAACTCCACGTAGGCAATGGCCTCTGCGCTAGTCTTACTCTCGATCACGTTTCTGACTCTCCGTTCGCCTGAGGCGCCGCCGGGATTTGGCCGGGCCAATCCGTCTGCCGCGAGCCAGGCTCCGTACCCTAGCGCCGCGGCGCGCCAGTGCCCACGTCAAGCGGGACAGGGCTATTTCAAGAAACCGGGCTGGGCGTCGCAACAACCCGTGGTCTGTCTGCCGTATCTGGTAGCGCGAGAACACACGCCGTCAGGCATGGCACAGGCGCCAAGCCAAAGCGGTGTCGCGGTCGCCGC
>CAIZKT010001064.1:0-15083 GCA_903933565.1 uncultured Victivallales bacterium
CAGTCCCATACCGCGCCGGCCGCCAGGCCAAGCTTTGGACTGCCGGTGGCTTGACACCGCTCTGCCTGGGACCCGAAGCCAGGGGGAAAAGCTGCGTCAAGCCGCAGACACTCCAAAGAGTCCCGTGTCCCCCGGGACTCAGCCCCATACCGTGGCTACCGGCTCAGCGCGAACGCCAGCAGGCGTCCGTCCGCCAGGCCGGCGACGACCGCCGGTTTGCCCGCGACACTGCCGCCGACCAGCTTCACCACGGCGGCGCCGACGGTCCGCGCCCAGAGCACCTGTCCCGCGGCATCGAGGGCATGCACCTCGCCATCCTCGGTGCCGGCCACAATCGTGCCGTTCAGGACCACCACGTCATGCACCGCCAGGCCCAGCCGTCGTTCCCAGCGCCGACTGCCATCGGCGGCCAGGCAGTACAGGTAGCCCGTCCCCGACGCCACCAGGACTTCGGGCCGGCCATCGCCGTCCACATCCGCGCACAGGATGCGCTCGACCGGGTAGCCGTAGTTGTCGAAACGCCAGAGGGGCTTACCCTTGAGGTTGACGGCCAGCAGATCGCCGGTGGAGGAACCATGCACGATGTCGAGACTGCCATCGCCATTGAGATCGCCCAGGCCGAAGGTGACATCGCCAATCGAGGTGATCGAGGTCATCACCGTGGAGCCGTCGGGGCGCAGGACATAGACCGAGCCGTACTTGTTGGCAATGACCACCTCCGGCTTGCCGTCCTGATCGAGATCGCGGATGGCCATGTCCATGCAGCCGTGGTAGGCCGCGAGGGTACGCCAACGTTTCGCGGCGTCCGGGCCAAGCCCCTGTGCCTCCATGCTGGCGAGGGTGGTAATGAGCATGTCGTCGGTCCCATCGGCATCGCTGTCGACGGCGCGGGTGCAGTACAGGCCCCAGGGGCGTTCGCCGTGGTCGGCGCTGAAGTAGATGCCGGTCATCGTGTCCTGGCGCTGCTGCACTCCGGCCGGGTCGAGTTGGTAAAGACGGGTGTCGGCGCTGGAGACCAGCACGGTCGCCGGCCCTCCTTTGCTGAAGTGCGCCAGGGAGACATCGCGCACCAGACCGGCCGTCGGGTGCGACCAGAGCAAAGCGCCCGCCGCCGAAACCGCATGCCCCGCGTTGCCGCAGGCCACCAGAAGCTCGTCGGTGCCGTCGCCGTTGAGGTCCGCGGGAGTGACGCGGAACACCGGCTGTCCCGCCGCCAGGGTGAGGCTCCACAGCGGCTCCAGGGCGGGCGGCCGCACGACGGTCGCCGTCGCGGCGACCGCAGGCGGCGCCGCCAGGCTTGGAACCTCCGCCAGACTCGCCGCGTCAAGCCCTTTAAGCCCTAGTTCATGCGTCCCCGCCGGCAGCATCACGACCCCTTGCACCGTCGGCGCCGCCGGGGATTCGACGGTACAGCCCACCACCGTGAGGCGGGTCGGCGCCGCGGCGATCACGGTCAGCCGCCCGCGGGCCAGGTCCAGAGCCAGGTTGGCGGCCGGCTCAAACCCCAGCCGGGACTCTTTGAGGCCGACACTGCTGGCCGCCACAAGCTGGGCTGACGTCCCTTGCACCAACCAGGCCCCCGCAACGCACTGCCAGGCGCCCAGGCTGACCGACCCGAACCCCGCCGCCGCGGCGCTCTGAGCTGAGGCGACCCGGTAGGCGCCCGGCAGCAGCGCTTGAACCGCAAACTCCGTAGGATGGGCCGGACCGGTGGCGCTGACCAGTGAGCAGAAGCTGACCGGCTGACCGGCTTGCAGCTCCGCCGAGCGCCGCTGATGCAGGATCGAGACGGGCACCGAGATGCCTTGGCGAACGTGATTCGTGACCCATGCCTGCACCGGCTCCGCGGCATCAATGTGCAGAGCCAGTGGCGGCAGCCGTCCGAGGTCCGCCGCCGCCACCCCCGGCGCCGTTGCGGCCTCAATGACCACCGGCGGCACCCCCGGGCGACGGAACTCGAGCCGGTCAAGACGCACCGGCGGATTCTCGCGCAATGTGACCTGGACCACGTGGCGCCCGCCGCTTGCCAGGGTGAGCTTGGGCGTGCCTGAGCCCGCCTCAAACGCCCCGCGGGAGGGCCCGAAGGCGCCCTGCGGCAGGTGCGCCGCCAGGGCTTCACTACCGTCGAGGCTGACATAGACGGAGTCGTTGCTGCCATCCGTGCCGTAGCCAATCACGTCCACCTCCCAGTTGCCCGCCCCAAGCTCGACGCCGAACACCAGCCGGGAGCTGGGCTCGCCGAGAACCACCGCCTTGCCGTGGCTGGCCTGCGGATCCGCGAGGGTTGACAGTCCGTCGCTCACATAAGCGCCGCCACGACGGGCCAGGAAGCGCCCCTCGGCGTCAACCGTCTGGCTGCCGCGGTCGATGGTCTTCCAGGTCAGATCCAGGTCGTAGCGCCCCGCCTCCCGGGCGGTAACCGTGTCCCGCACCAGGAACCAGGCGCCTTTGCACCACAGCACCTGACGCTCCCAGTCGACCCCGTTGTAGCCCTTGACCCAGGTACGCGTGGCGGCCAGCCCCGGCAGCTCGCCGACGCTGGCAAGGCCGGCCAGACTCGGAATCAGCGCCGCGCCGCGCCCCTCGCGCAGCACCGACAGCAGCGAGTGCTCGGTGGTGTTACGCACCAGGTAGTCATGGTCGAGCAGCCAGCGTTCCCCATCCTGCACGAAGGTGGTGATGCCGTTGGTGTCAAAGTGCAGGTGCTTGCCCCGGCCGAAGCCGTCCAGGAGAAGGTACTGCCCCTCAGGCGTCCAGTTTTCGCGAAAACTGATCTTGTCCCAGGCCTCTTCAAAGGACACCTCGGCCTTGGCAAACTCCTCGTTGTAGGATGGCCGTTTCTGCGTGTCCTCGTAAATCTGCCGGTCCAGCGGCAAGACATTCAACCCGGTGAAACGCGTCGGCGGATGGGGCTGGACATCCTGCCAGTAGGGATTCTGCCAGACGCCCTTGGGAGACACCGCGTTCAGGATCCAGAGGTAGGCCCCGTCGCGGGTCCACCAAAACGCCACCGGCAGCGCTGCCAGGGCCATGGTCGGGGCGCTCGAGTAGCCGCTGTCGCCGAAGCCGGCGGGCCACTGGCGGTTGTCGCCGCAGGCAACCACGTAGTCGGCGTACTGCCGGATCAACCCCGACTCGAAGAAGCGCAGGTCCCATTCGGCCAGCGCGTAATCGAGCACGTGCCGCAGGGTCAGCACCAGGTAGCTGTCGGCGTCCTCCTGCGGTTTCCAGGAACGCGCCTGGGCGCTGAAGCCAAGACGCGCGCGGCGGGCCCACTCCGCCGCCTCGGGCACGCCGAAATGGCGGTCGAAGTAGCGTCCGGCGTGATACAGCCCCAGCAGGGCGAAGGTGGTGTGATTCCAGGTCACCGTGAAATTCTCGTCGATACGGCTGTACTCGTAGGAGCGCTTGGTGAGATCGCGGCTCCACAGGAAGAAGGCGCCAAGGTAGGCGGCGCGCTTCTCCGGCGTGATCAGCGGACACTCCTCGAAGGCATCCCAGGCCGCAAAGATGTCGCCCGCGGTCGTCTCCTCGGGCCAGGGGCTCTTGCGGGCGGCATCCTTGCCGTAGATACCCACCATGATGTCGAGAGCCGCCAGGGCCATCTGCGCATAGGCCTCCTCGCCACTCTTGAGATACAGCTCCGCGTTGCTGCGGAAGGCGGTGAAGGACGGCTCCGGCGCCTTGGCCGCCAGGGCGGCGCGGGCCGCGGGGGTCAGCTTCTGCACCGGTTCGACCACCTGCGCGTAGGGCACTTCGGCGCTCGCTCCAGTGCCCTGCAGCAGCCCCAGGAAGCGCTCGACGGCCAGGGCCAGCGCCTCCGGGCGACTGGCGCCCAGCACGATGACGTTCTGACCTCCCCCCCAATGCTGGGGATCGTAGACCGTATGCACAGTGAAGCCCGCGGGCCCGGGGAACCGGGCGTCTTCGAAGGTGTAACGGCTGAAGTACAGGCGGGTCAGCAACTCGTTGTCGAGCATGTTCCCCAGGGCGATGCAGGTCTGCTGGCCGGGGTTCGCCTCGGCCAGACGCATCACCACCACCGGCGCCACCCCCAGCCGCTGCGTCAATGCTGTCTGCAACGCCAGCGCCGCCGCCTGCCCCGCCGCGTGGGTCGGCGCCAGGATCACCGGCGCCCGGCCGTTGCTGACCAACGGCGTACCCAGTCGCAGTGCCACCGCACTGCTGAAGGTAGGAACCGCGCCCTTGGCCGACGGCGCCTCCGCCGCACCGACGGCTACAGAAAGAAGCGAGATCAACAGCACGCCGGATTTCATCGCACGGTACTCCTATCAACCGCGACCTGTTCCACAAGACGGACCCGCGCAACCCTCGCCGCGCCGCAAGTACCGGCATGTTGACACTGCTCGTGTGGCCCCCGGCGTAACGCAGCGTTGACGCCACATCCAGGTTCTCAGGTATCCATCCCTGGCCCTTCTAGGCTTACCCTCACTCTCGGTTCCTCGTACGGGCTACGGTCGGTCAGAGATTGCGCAGAACCGCGTTCAGCGGCGCACCACTGCGGGCCGTCACCGGGGAGGCGGTGCTGTTCACGGGAAGGTTTGCCAACGGACGGTTGAGACCATCCTCAAGGTCCTGGATCAGTGCGCGCAGAAACTGGAAATGAACCCCCGGCCTCCCGAGCAGCATCTGCCAGCCGATGTCAGCGAGTGCCGGGCCGCCATCGGCCGTCTCGGAGTAGGTTGTGCATGAACGCTCCCCGGGCGCTCGACAGAGCCATTGCAGGTAGCCCTTTGGGTGTCGCTCGCGCGGCAGCGTTCCTATCCACGCAGGGCGATGCTTCTTCTGCTTGTTGAGAGGAAGGGTCGAAAGGACCGAGCAACCTGCCGCCGTGGCGGCAAGATAGGCCGCGTCCACGGTCACGAACGCTTCCGGGTCCGTGCTCGCGGCGAAGCACACCGGCATACCTGCCGGAACGCCTGCGCGCTGAAGCGCCGCTGGATCGGCGAAGAACCACGCCTCGATCATGGGAGCGATCAGGTGAAACGAAACCTTCGTGAGTAGCGCGTTCCGCGTCCGCGTGTAAATACCTATTTGCGGGTGGAGGTTACCCAGGTGTTTCTCGACCGCCTTTCGCATCACAGCCACGACCCGCGCAGGCTGATTCGCGTTGCAGAGTTCCAGGTCATCAACAACCAACACCAGGTCGGCAGCCTCTCGGCGTCGATCTCCAAGCGCTTCCGCGGCTGCGCTCCCCACCAGATCGCAGGCCGACTCTGGCGGGTCCACTTCATCAGCCATCCGCAGTGCCAGGCTCGTGAAGCCTCGATAGGGCGACTCCCGGCTGTGCCGATCGTCTTCGGCTGGGTCTGCGAGGCAGTAGAACTCATGGCCAGGGAACAAGCGCCCCAAGGCCCGCCCCAGGCCACGCAACTCGGTGCGACCGGTGGGAAGGACAGCCACCCTCATCGAACATCCTCACGAATGTCGGGAGCCCCAAACGCCAGCCGCTCGTAGAGCGTACCCAGTTTCGCCTGAGCCAGCCACTCGTCGGTGTGCAAATCGGTCATTCTGGCGGGATCCGGCAGTTCGGGATCATTGTGGCCGAGAACAAAAACCTGCTCGGGTTCCTCTCGGAACTGGTTCAAGACCACGGGGGAGTGCGTGGTTAGGACGATGGTAAGGTGGCGCTCCTCTGCCTGCTGTCGCATGGCCCCAACCAGCGAGCGGATGGCGTAGGGGTGGAGATGGTTCTCGACCTCGTCGAAGGCAACCAGAGAACCGCTTCTCGCGCCTGCCACCGCAACCAGATGAAGAAGCCCTGTCAGCAGACCGTCGGCCGCGCGACTGGGCAACAATCCTTCCGCCGGGTCCGTCGCGCCGTGGCGAAAAAGGTAAGGCAGTCCGCGGTCGAACTCGATGGTCCCGATGATGCCTGGAAAGGCGCGACGAGCCTCGGCCATGACCCACTCGAACTGGCCGCGGTATCGTAGTGGCGAGCCCTTCCAGTTCGCCAGCACCGACCAGACGTTGCGCCCGCTGCCATGCAGGTAGGAGTCAGCCGCGCCGTTGGGTTCGACCTGCTTGACTTTGTTGAGCCAGTAGGTCGGGTAGAGGCGAAGGCCATCGAGAACGTCAACCAAGGGCTGCATCCAGGATGCCGTACCCCGATCCCAGAGCACCTTGGCACAGCAGCGCTTCTCGTCACGCGACTGACGGTCGACGCCAAGAAACCATTCGTCCTGGAACATCCCGGCTCGGAGCACGATCTGGTCATCGCGAAAGAGTTCCTCCCCCCAAGCCCCCCTGATACCGTGCGCCGACATCGGTAAGCGCAGCGTCCACCTAATGTTCTGAACCTCAAGCGAGAACTCTACCGGCGTGTCCGCCTCGGCGTCCCAGCGCCGAAATGCGCCACCATCGACAGCCAGGAACGCCGACTCGTTGCCCCCCGCGAACAACGTCCGCAGAAACCAGAAGGCATCGAGGGTGGTCGACTTCCCCGCGCCGTTGGCCCCGGACAACACGCACACGCCGTCCGGACTCCACTCGAAGCATTCAAGTACCCTGAAGTCGCGGATGCGCAGTGTGAAGTATGCCATCGATGACTCCTCTGCTTGCAGTTCAAGCAGGTCCGGCTCCTCCGCTCAGCCTCGTCGACGCTCTAGTGGCCCGGCGCACGCGACGCCAACCGCGCCGAGCCCGTGACCTCCGCGTCCTCCGCCACCTCTGAGATCACCCATTCTGTGGCTGACATGCCGGTGCTACAAGACACGAACCGAGACTAGGGTATTGTGGGCCATGGGGAAGTCAAGCGTACGCCGGTGCCGGTTAGCCGGAGAACGACGAGCCGACGCGGGCCGGGCCAGCGTCCGGATCAAGGCTTTGCGTTGGACGTCTGCGGCGGCGCCAGGGCCACGTACTCCAGCGCGATGGAGTCGGGGAACACGCTGACCTCGACGAACATCGGGGTGGCGCCCTGCATGTTCCAGTGGGACGAGGGCAGGATGTGAACCGGACTGCTGCCCAGGGTGAAGTCCTGGCGCAGGTGGCAGTGACCGAAGAACAGCGCCTCGGGAGTGTAGCGCGTGACCAGTTCACCCAGCAGTTTCTGGTCGCCGAGGCCCAGGTACATACTGGCATCGGCGCCGGTCGGGTGGGGTGGAATGTGGCCAAAGACGAAGACGCGGCGAGCCTCTCCGTCACGTTTGAGCTGCGACTCCAGCCAGGCCCACTGCGGCTGCCCGCGGATGGACTCCGAAGCGAGGTGGCCGTAGTGATCCCCCAGCGCCGCATCACAGACCATCACAAACCGGCTCTGGTGCCGGACGAACGAGTAGAAGTCGCGCTCGCCGAACTGCTCGGGGAAGGCCTTGCGGAAGGCCTCCCGCACTTTGGCCGAGTCGTTATTGCCCGCCACAACGTAGAGCGGCAGACGCTGCGCCGCCGCGGTCAGGAGTGACAGATCGGGTTGCTGGGTCTGCGGGTCGGTCGGCGGGATCAAATCGCCAACGATGATCATGAACTCCGGCGCGCGAGGCCGGGCCAGCACGACCTGCATTAGGTGCCGCCAGCGCTCGACGCCGGTCGGTCCACCGTCCTTGTTCACTTGGGAGATGTGGGGATCGGCCACGACCACGAAGGTGTACTCAGGAGGCGCTCCTGCCGCGGGCGGGGCGCCAGGCACTGGATCCGCGCCCCGGGCGACGCAGGCCAACAGGACGGCCGCGCTGAGCCCCAGCCACCGCCACCACCCGCCCCAGCAGAGCCCCCGGCTGGCGCCGGACATACCGATATGAGACGTGCGTTTTTCGTCCATCCTGGGCCTCCCTATCCTGGGTTACCGTGCGCTCACCACCACTGGTCGCGCTGGCGCTGGCGCTGGTAGTTCAACCATTCGGGCAGATCGGTCGAACGCCAGAGGATCCAGGCGCACCAGACGTACACCGCCCCGAAAATCAGGTACGCCAGAAAGCGCACCGGGTCAAGGGCCGTGCGCTGCACCGCCACGGTGACGCCGCCAGCGCTGCCGGCAATCGCCGCCGCGACCCAGAGCAGATGCCGGGCGCCACTGCTGCCGTTCCACAGCTTCCAGCACAACCAGGCCGCCACCGCCAGCGCCAGCACCCCTGCCAGGCTGAGCCGCAACCACCACAGCCCCACCGTGTTCAAGGTCACCAGCGGCGCCAGCAACAGCCCGATGATCAGACCCGTCTGAATCCGGCCGCGGCGCTGCACGGCGTTCATCCGGGTCTCCATTTCCTCGGTGTACAGGGGCGCCAACCCGAGGCGGGCTTCGTCGCCCATGTAGGTGGCCTGCTCCCGTTGCTCATCGCGGGCAGCGTGGCCGCAGGCTGGGCAAATCTCCCGGCTGAAGACCACATCCTGCTTGCAGTGGGGACACTTCTGTATCATGGTGCATCTACCGTCGCGACCGGAGACCGGGCGGTCGCCGTGGCGAAAAAGTGTAATCTAGCCCGGATTCGCAGCGCCGTCGCTGCGTGGAGATTGACTGTGCATAGATTCATCCTGTCGTTCTGCCTTGTGGGTCTGCTCAGCGCTCCGGCGGCTGAGGTGCTGTGTAGCTTCGACACCCTGGATGGCGTCAGCCTGAGCTGGGTGAACAAGGTCGACACGAACCGGGTCGAAATCGTGCAGGGCGAGGGGCTGAGCAGCGACGGCGGCGGGGCGCTACGGCTGGTTTGCCATTCCGGCACCGCCGCGGGCAACCACTACTTCGGGGCGTTCGTCCGCCTGCCCAAACCCATGGACCTGCGTGACAAGGCGCTCCACCTCGACGCCCGCGGTCGCACCCCGCAGAGGGGCGCCTTCTACCTGCGCGCCTACAACGTCGGCGAGACCAAACCCGCCTGGAGCTTCACCTCCTGGAATGGCTTGCTCAAAGACGCCTGGCAGACCTTCCGCTTCCAGCCCGGGCTTTGCCCTGAAGGCCCGGCCTGGGAAGCCGAGGTGGTGGAAGGCCGCACCGCCACGGCCATCGACCGCATCGAGCTGATCATCGGCACCGCCGCCAACGAGACCGACCTCGAGGCCAGCTTCGACCGACTCACCCTGGCGGACCCCATCGGCACCCTGACCGACCTCAAGGCTGTCACGCCCCAGTCCGCCAACACGCCCCTGGTACGCGAGGGCAAACCGCTATGCACCATCCTCCATCCCGAGGGTGAAGCCGGAGTGCAGGCCGCCACCCGCCTCGCCGCGGCCGTACAGGCCAAGTCCGGCGTCGCGCTGCCGCTGCGCCCAGGCACCCGGCAGGACCTGCAGCCCACGGAGAACGTCATCCTCCTCGGCTCGGTCAACACCAATCCGGCGCTGCAACTGCTCTATGCCCGGCGCCTGACCCCGGTCGACAGCTTCTGTCCCGGCCAGGGCGGCGCTTTGGCGCACACCGTCTGCGACCCCTTTGGCAAGGGCGTCAACGCGGTGGTGGCAGGCGCTGCCGACGCGGTCGGCCTGGCCAAGGCCACCGACCTGCTCGTGGCGGCGATCGCCGCCCAGCCCGCCGGGCCCAACCTGACCCTCCCGCGCCTCTTCGAGCGCGCCTACGGGACCGACTTCCTGAAAGCCTACGCCTGGGCCGCTGACAAGCCCGCCCCGAACCGCTTGGCGAAGGGGCTGGCCGAGGGGCAGTTGGCCCTCGACCGTGGCCAGCACTGCAGCATCGCCGGCATCCTCGCCTCGGTGGCCAACCGCTACCGTCTCACCGGCCACAGCGTCGAAGCCACGCTCTTTGTGCAACTCTGGGACCTCTACGCTACCAGTGCGGTGGCGGACCCGCGCAAGTACGGCGGGCCCTGGGGCTTCGATAGCGACTTCATGAGCCGCGAAGTAGTCACCGGCTGGGACGTGATCGAGGACGACCCGGCGTTGACGGACGAGGACCGCCTGAAGACGCTCAAGGCGATGAGCCGCTGGATCACCGACGCGGTGGTGCCCGAGTGCGCCTCGGCGGCGCGCAGCACGCACGTCAACCACAACCACCAGACCTTCCCCTCGCTGGGCTGCCTGTTTGCCGGGCTGTACCTCACCCAGCACTACCCCACCATCCTCGAGGGCAGCGTCTGGCTGGAGCTGGCCGACGCCGCTTTCCGCAAGCAGGCCACCGCCTATAAGCCCATGGAAGACTGCAATGGCTACCAGTGGCTCACCAACAGCCACCTGTTCCACTACGCGGTGGCCCGCCCGGACCTCACCGTCTTCGAGAACGGCAATGCGGGCCGCATCATCGACTTCTGTATCGGCAACATGGATAACCTCGGCTACCAGGTTCCCTACGGCGATACCGGAAGCTGGGTCTGCTGGAACAGCGAGACGGTCTGCCTCGACATCATGGCCTTCGTCACGCGCTCGCCGGAGGCGCTGTGGGCCGCCAACTTCAAGCGCCAGGTCAAGAGCTCCAGGCTCGAGGCCGGCGACTTCTCCCAGTTCGGCACCGCACCGCTGCCAACCCGCTACGACGGCGTCCACGCCTGGCCGCTGGAACCCCAGTACTACACTTCGCACAACCAGGAACCCCGGCCCCCACTGGCGCAGTGCGTGGACAAGGTCTCCTTCCGCGAACGGATGGACCCCCAAGCCTGGTACCTGCTCCTGGACGGACTCAGCAATGGAGGCCATAAACACTACGACGGCAACAGCATCCCACGCATCACGGCCTTTGACCGCATCTGGCTGGCCGACAATGACTACTTCAAGTCGCCACTGAAGTACCACAACTCGATCATGGTCATCCGCGACGGCCAGTCCGCCGTCATCCCGGCCTACGTCGAACTGCAGGGCGCCGGCGAATCGGCGACCGTCGGTTACAGCCGCACCCGGGTCTCGGGCTACGCCGGAGCGGATTGGGAGCGGGCCATCGTCTGGCTGAAGCCGCAACGGGCCTTCGTCGTCCTCGACCGCCTGACCGCACTGACCGATGGCGAGTATCAGTTCCGCCTGCTTTGGCACGGCGTCGGTCAGGCCGAATTGGGGCCGGACGGCATGCAACTCACGCAGAAGGGACCCGGACTCTGGGTGCAGGTCGCCCGTGGACCCCAACTGAGCCTGCAAGATGACGCCGAACTGGGCAAGAACTGGACCGGTTACAAGCACGCTGACCCGGTGGTACGCTCGCTGACCGCCACCGCCAGCGTCCGCCTGACCAAGGACGGCAGCCAGCTCTTCGCCACCGTCTTCCATGGCGGCCCGGCGGGGCCCGGCGACGCTTGGCCTATGCAGTTCCTCGAGCGCCTTCCGGGACTGCTGCTGAACCCGCCGAGCGGGCCGGTTGCCGTCGGCTTCGGAGCCGTCGACGTCAGCCTTACCGCGGGGCATTTCGTCAGCGATGCAAACGTGGTGGTGGCGGGCGTCCAGGGACTGTCGCTCCTGGGCGCCACGCGAGCGACCCTGGCTGAGCGGCCGCTGCTCGAGGCCACCGCCGCGCCGCGCTGCGTGGACCTGGCCAATGCCGACCTCGGCGCCGCCGTGACCGCCCTGCCCCGCGCCGCGCCTCCGGCCCCCAGCGCCGCCGCGGCCGCCCTGCCGGAGTTGCCGGTGCTGTGGACCGCCACCCCCGCTCCGTCCAGCTACATCCTGTCCGGCAACCAGGGCATCACGGGTACGGTCCCAGGCTTCGCCTCCATGAGCGCCGAACCCGCTCCGGCGGCCCAGAATGTCTTCGCCCCCGAGAGCCCCAATGCCGCCGCGGCCCTCAGCGATGGCACCTGGGCCTCGACCGCGGACTCGGTCATGTTCCCGCCCGATCAGCCGGTCACCGTGCGGCTCGCCTTCAAGAGCCCGGCAACCGTCAACCAAGTCATCTGGCAGCAGTGGTGGGCAGCCACCTCGAGCCGCAAGACGGCCTACCTGCTGGCCAAGGCAACACTCGAGGCCAGCAACGACGGCTTCACCCAGGACATCCGCAGCGTCGCCACCCTCACCGAACCGGGCACCCACCCGGACTTTGGTTCCACGGTCCGCTTCGAACTGGACGCCGGCCAGATCTCGGCGAAGGACCTGCGCCTGCGGCTCGAACCGCAACCCGGCAGCGCCATCTATCTGGGCGAGGTCATCGCCTCCGGCCGCCTCCCCGAAGGGCTCACCCCCACCGGCGGCTACACCTTCACCAGCGCCACCCCAGCCCGGCTGCTGCCCAACGCCCCCGCGGCGGTGGTGCTGACCACCTCCCAAGGCGAGCTGGTAGCGCTCTCGGCCACCGGCCAGGCCCTCTGGTCCCGGACCTTCCCCTGCCAACTCAATGACGTGGCCGCCACCGATGTGGACGGGGATGGCATCGACGAACTGGCCCTCGCCCGCCAGGACTTCCGCGTCTCCCTGCTCAAGGCCGATGGCAACCCGGTCTGGGATCGCGAATTGCAGTACTACCGCGTCCCACCCTACGTCAACCTGGTGCGTACCGGTGACCTCGATGGCGACGGACACCCCGAGATCATCGCCGGCGGCAACAACTGGCGCTTCTACGCCTTCACCGCCGCGGGGGTCGAACTCTGGAACTACGAGGCCGTACACCCGTCGCGTTCCGGCGCCGTCAGCGATCTGGACGGCGACGGCAAGGCCGAGGTCCTCTGCGGCACCCACTACTACTCGATGACGGCGCTCAAGCCGGATGGAACGCGGAAGTGGACGGCCGGCTTCGGACCCATCTGCTTCGACATCGCTACCGGCGCCTTCGACGGAGATGGCACCCGCGGCGTGCTCTGCGGCAGCGGTGACAGCGGCATCTACCTGTTCGATGCCAAGGGCCAGCAACGCCTGGCTCTGGTCACCGGAGATGAGGTGCGCACCGTCGCCACCGCCGATATGGATGGCGACGGCCGCGACGAAGCCCTCGCCGGTGGCTTCAGTCACCTGGTCTACTGCTTCGACGGTCAGGGCAAACCGCGCTGGCGCGTCGACCTCGGCGAACCCGTCGCCAAGATCGTGCCGGTGAAGACCCCGGCGGGCACCGTCCTGGTGGCGGGAACCACGGCTGGCATGCTGGCGACCCTCGACGGCACCGGCGCCTGGCGCGCCAGCCGCCGTCTGGAGGGCGCCGTGACGAGCCTGACCGCCCTGGGCGACACGGTCGTGGTCAGCACCTCCCGCGGCCAGATTCGCTGCCTGCGGCCCCTGCCCTGAGCCACGGCCCACTCACGGCACCGGCGGCGGGCCAAGCACAACGCGGAAGCCGGTCATGTGATTGACCTGGCGCACGTCGCCGCTATTCCGGTTGGCCGAACGGCAGAACGAGGCGGGGTTCATCCAACTGCCGCCACGGCACACCATGGCAGCACTCGGACGGACGTTGAAGGGGTTCAGCTGAGGCGAGCGACCGTAGTACTCGCGGTCGTGCCAGTCGGCACACCACTCCCAGACGTTGCCGTGCATGTCGTAGAGCCCCCAGGCGTTGGGTTTGAAGCTCCCCACGGGCAAGGTCTCGCGCGTCGGCAGCGGGGCGCCCATGCCGGCGCCCTGACTGGTGTCGTAGTTGGCCAGGGCGGCCGTCAGTTGCTCGCCGCAGCCGAAGGACGTCGTGGTTCCCGCCCGGCAGGCGTACTCCCACTCCGCCTCGGTGGGCAAACGGAACGCCTCCACGCCGGTCAGCCGACCGGCCTTCTTCTCCCGTTCCGTCAGGCGCTTGCAGAAGGCGTCCGCGTCCAGCCAGGTGACATTCTCGACCGGGCGAGTGTCGCCGCGGAAATGGGCCGGCGTGGCGCCCCGCACCGCGCGATACTGGGCCTGTGTCACTTCGTACTTGCCAATCCAAAACGGCCGCGTAATGCTCACCGTATGCACGGGCTTCTCATCGTCGTCACCGTCCTCCGAACCCATGGCGAACGACCCCGCTACGATCTCGACCAGCTCCAACTCCACCCCATCCTCAAGCTGCACCACCCGGCTGAGCACCTTGTACGGCGCTGCCTTCGCCTCGTCCCACAGCAGACGGCCCACGCTGGCGCCGGGAGTGACAGCCCAGGCCTTGCAGAGGGCTTCCCAGGCGGCGGTCTTGAGTTCCGAGGGTAGGTCTGGGTCCCGCAGTATCCGGGTAAACTCGGCGTAGCTGGTATCGAAAGCCTTGCGTCTCTGCTGCGCCGCCTCGCGCCGGGCCGTCTCAGCCTCATTGCGACCGCGCTGCCGGGCGACGTTCAACTCAAAAGACAAGTCGTGCCGCTGGCGCTCCAACTCGTCGCGCCGCGCCATCATGCGGCGAATCCGCTCGAGGTCAGTCGCTTCTTTGCAGGCCTGCAACTCGCCGCGGACTGCCGCGAGTTCACGCTCGGTTTCCTCCAACCGCGCCTCAACCTGCGCCACCGCGGCCGCCCTCGGCACCGCCACGGCCGCGGCTTTCATCACCGCGAAGGCCGGCTGGGCCATCACCACCTGCACTTCGCCACGCCCAAAGTTGAAGAGCACATCCACGCTCTTCCCCGCCTCCACCGTGACCGCCTGTTTGAGCGTCTGTCCCAGCGCCGTCGCCTCGATCTCGTAGACGCCAGCCGGAACCGCGTCGTTGCGACATTCGGGCACGGACTGCTGGAAATCCATCAGCAGCGCGGGAATGCGCAGCCGGCAGTCCACCGGCACGGTGCGGACAACCAGGGCGCCGGTGTATTGCGTGATCGCCGCCTCGACCGCGGCAACCGCGCGTTCCTGGAAGGGCAGAACATACACCAGACTGACCGCGCCGGGAGGCACCGTAACCCGCATCTCCTGCGGCCGAAAACCCTCCTTGCGCACCTGGATCACGTAGGTGCCAGGAAGCACATCCTGAATCACCAAACCGCCCACCTCGCGGGCCGTGCTGCCGGAGTCCTTGCCGTCGAGCAAGACCTTCACCCCGGCTTCAGACTTGATCTGGATAAATCCGGGTCGGCGGTCGGCCGCGACGGACTGCGCCCGCGCCACCGCAGCCCCGAAAACCAGCGCCCCCAACAGGACTCCGCACATGCGCGTACCCATATCATGCAACCTTTATTCTGAGCGATGCGACCACCTCAACCCTAACATTATAGGCGTGCGGAGCCCTGAGCACAACGGCTGAGAGGGCGCAGGTCAGTTCAGTAGGGGCTTCTGTTTCGATCGTCTCCGCCTCCGGCGAGCAGAACGGGTCACGTGACTCTTGG